>JBEKPZ010000123.1:0-24819 GCA_049520215.1 Bryobacteraceae bacterium
GGCGAAAGGCGACAAGAAGGCCGCTATCGCCGAACTGGAACGCTACGCTAAAGTGGGCGGCCGCAGCCCTGATACACTGAAACAATTGGCCACCCTCCTCCAAGAGGCCGGCAATCGGAAGGAAGCGGCCGAAGTGCTCGACCGGCTCAATTACATTCAGCCTATCGATGAGGATCTGCATCGGCGGCTGGGCGATTTATGGCTCGGGTTGGGAAACACCGATGGGGCCATCCGCGAGTATCGCGCGGTGCTGGCCAAGTCGCCCACCGATCCGGCGGCGTCGCATTTCAGCTTGGCGAAGGCTTACCGATCGGCCAATCGTCCGGACGCGGCTAAGGACGAATTGTTGCTATCGCTGGAGGCCGCCCCGGGATTCCGGCCTGCGCAGAAAATGTTGCTGGAGTTGTCGAAATGAACAGCCCGGGCGGCCTGAGAGGCCGCCGCAGGCCGAGGGCCTGCCCCACTTATTCAAAGAAACCTATATGTCTATTACTGTGACACCCCAGTTAGAGCCCGACGCTTTGCGCGGCCGCATCGGCCGTTTCCGGGAGGTGCAGGCGGAAATTGTGCGACAGGTCCGGCGCGTGATTGTCGGACAGGAGGAGGTGCTGGAGCAGGTGATGATCGCCCTGTTTGTGGGCGGTCATTGTCTGATCACTGGCTTGCCGGGCACCGCCAAGACGCTGCTGGTCCGCACCATGGCGCAGACCCTGGGCCTGCTATTCAAGCGCATCCAGTTCACGCCGGACCTGATGCCGTCCGACATGACCGGCACCGATATCATCGAGGAAGATCCGACCACCGGCCATCGCACGTGGACCTTCGTCAAAGGGCCGATTTTTGCCAATGTGCTGCTGGCTGACGAGATCAACCGCACGCCGCCCAAGACGCAATCGGCGCTGTTGGAGGCCATGCAGGAGATGGCCTGCACGGTGCGCGGCAACAACTACAAGCTGCCCGCGCCGTTCTTCGTGCTGGCCACGCAGAACCCCATCGAACTGGAAGGCACTTACCCGCTGCCCGAGGCGCAGTTGGACCGCTTCCTGTTTAACACGGTGCTCGGCTATTTGAGCGCGAGCGAAGAGTTACAGGTGGTCGATCTGACCACGACGACGCACGTGGCGCAGGCCGACCCGGTGACCACCGCCGAGGAGATTCTGGACTTCCAGCAACTGGTGCGCATGGTGCCCATCGGCGAATCCGTCGCGCGGTACGCCATCGACCTGGTGCGCGCCAGCCGCGCCAGCGACGAAAGCGCGCCGGACTTCGTCAAAAAGTACGTGAACTATGGCGCCAGCGTGCGCGCCGCGCAGTTCCTAGTGCTGGCCGCGAAGGCCAGAGCGCTGATGAAGGGCCGCTATCACGTGACTTACGAAGACATCCGCGCGCTATATATCCCGGTCCTGCGCCACCGCATCTTACTAAACTTCCACGCGGAATCCGACCGGCTCAAACAGGACGACATACTGCAGCGGCTACTTGAGTACAAAGGAGCGCCGAAAGAGTGAGGGCCTGCGACTTCTGTCTTCTGTCTTCTGACTTCTGACTTCGTGAACTGAATGTTACAGCGCTACCTAGATCCGGCGACTTTGGCATCCATCTCCGGCCTGGACTTAGTGGCCAAGACGGTGGTGGATGGCTTCATTGCGGGATTGCACCGCTCGCCGGATTACGGCTTCAGCCAGGAGTTCGCCGAGTACCGCGCCTACACTCCGGGCGACGATCTACGGCGCGTGGATTGGAACGTCTTCGCGCGCAGCGAGCGCCTCTATCTGAAGCGGTACCGCGGCGAAACCAACACGCAGTTGCTCATTCTGCTCGATACCAGCGCTTCCATGGCGTTCGGCTCGCATGCGGTGAACAAACTGGACTACGCGCGTTTCCTGGCCGCCTCGCTTTGCTACCTGGCGCACGCGCAACGCGATGCTGCCGGACTGATCGTCTTCGATGAGGATGTGCAGAATTATGTGATGCCGTCCACGCGGCAGGGACAGTTGTTCCGTCTGCTGCACGCCATCGAGAAAGCCCAGCCTGGCACGCGCACCGACTTCGCCAAACCATTCGTACACTTCCTGGACTTTACCCGCCGGCGCGGCCTGGTGGTGGTGATCTCGGATTACTACGAGCGCCCGGACGCGATCGTCAAGACCGTCGAACCGCTGCGTTTTCGCGGCAACGAAGTGATTCTGTTTCACGTTCTCGATCCGCAGGAGATCGCGCCCAAATTCAGCGAGCCGGTGCTGCTCACCGACATGGAGACCAGCGGCACCCTGGAGGTCTCGATCGACTCCCACATACAGTCTCTGCGCGACCAGGCCAAAGGCGCGGGCCTGGATTACTTCCTGATGGACACCGCGCGGCCTCTCGACGAAGGCTTGCGCGAGTACCTGGGCGTGCGGCAGGGGAGGATGTAAATGGGATTCCTGGCGCCCTGGGCATTGGCGGGACTGGTGGCGGTGGGCTTGCCCGTCTGGCTGCACCTGCTCCGCAAACACAAGACCACGCCGCTGCCGTTCGCCTCGTTGATGTTCTTCGAGCGCCGCACCCAAAGTTCCATCAAGCACAGGCGATTGCAGTATTTGCTGCTGCTGGCGCTGCGTGCGGCGGTGATCGCGCTGCTGGCCTTGGCCTTCGCGCGCCCGTTCTTGCAATCGCGCCTAGCGGCGCTGGCGGGCGGCCCGAAACTGACCGTACTGGCGATCGATAATTCTTTCAGCATGCGTGATGGGGATCGCCTGGCGCGCGCCAAACAGGAAGCCGCCGACGTCGCTTCGAAACTGCGCAGCGGAGACAAGCTGCAGGTGCTGGCCTTCGGCTCGCAGGTGCATGTGATGGGCGATTCGGCCGCGGCCATCCGGACCATCGAGCCTAGCGACACGCGCAGCTCTTATGCGGAGCTTTCTCGGGCGCTGCGGTCTATTTCGCAGTCGGCCCGCATGCCGGTGGAGGCGCACTTGTTCTCCGACATGCAGAAGTCGTCGATGCCCGCCAACTTCGCGGACCTACGCCTGGGCGACGGCGTACGGTTGGTGGCACATCCGGTGGCGGATCGGCGCGCCGGCAACTTCGCCGTCGAGAGCGTCAACGCGCCGCGCAGGGTTTATGGCTCCGGCAAGACGCGCGTGGAGGCCACCATCGCGGGCTACGGAACCGAACAGGCCAAGCGCCGCGTCTCGTTGGTGTTGAATGACCGTGAAATCGCGTCGAAGACAGTCGACATTCCCGCCGGTGGGCGCGCTGCCGTTGAATTTCTGCCCGCGGATCTGCCCTTTGGGTTGAATCGCGGCGAAGTCCGCATCGATTCCGGCGATAATCTGCCGGGTGACGACCGATTCTATTTCTCGGTGGAACGCGCCGAAGCGCGCCGCGTGCTGTTCGTACACGAAGCGCGCAACCAGCGCGACGCGTTATACTTCCGCACGGCTCTCGAAGCGGCCGCCGAATCGGCGTATGTGCTGGATTCCGTGCCGGTGGAGCAGAGCGCCAACCTCGATCCGCGGAAGTACGCGTTCGTGGTGGTCTCAGATGTTGGCTCGCTGCCGGCCAACTTCGAAGCCGCATTGCGCGATTCGGTGAGCGCGGGGGGATCGCTGCTGGTGGCGTTGGGGCGCGAGTCGGCGTTGCGCAGCCGCGTGCCGGTGTTCGACGAGGCCGTCATCGAGCCGCGCTATTACGCCCGCGAGGGCGACCGCTTCCAAACCGCAGCGTGGCTGGACGCCGGGCACCCTTCCATTCACAACGCGCAGCGCTGGGACGATGTGAAGTTCTACCAGGCGGTGCGCATCAATCCGGGCGCGGCGCGCGTGGCGGCGCGGTTGGGCGATGACACGCCGCTGTTGCTCGAGAAGCAGCTTGGGGAAGGGCGCGTGCTGGTGTTCGCTTCCACCTTCGACAATATCTCCAACGATTTTCCGCTGCACGCTTCCTTCGTGCCGTTCATCGAACACACCGCGAACTACCTGGCGCGGCAGGAAGAAGGGCCCGGCAATTACCTGGTGGGAGCGTTTCTGGAATTGCGGCAGGCCAAGGAGCAGGGCGCGGCGGTGGAGGTTCTCGATCCCACGGGCGCGCGCGCGTTGACGCTCGATGAGGCCACACGCGCGCAGAATATGCCGCTGACGATGGCCGGGTTTTACGATGTGAAACGGCCCAATGGACGGCATGAACTGGTAGCGGTGAATGCGGACCGCCACGAGTCCGATCTGGAGGTGATTGCGGCGGACACGCTGGCGTTGTGGCAGAATACGGCTCAGGGGCAACCGAATGGGACTTCCGGAGGGGAAGCCGAAGCGCCCAAGCCGATGGAGTTCTGGTGGTATGTCCTGATAGCGGTTCTGGCGCTGGCCGTAGCCGAATCGCTGTTGGGCAACCGTCATTTGAAGGAGGGCGGGATTGAGCCCGCGCGGGACTTTAGTCCCGCCGAAGCCGAAAAAGAGGCGGTATGAACCCACTAACCGGACTAACCGATTATCTCCGCCGCGTCGAAAGGCGCTTGCGTATCCAAGCCTTCACCAAAGGCGCGGCTATCACGGCCGCGGCGGCGCTCCTCTTCACAGTACTCGCTGTCCTGTTGGCGAATGCTTTCGCGTTCTCCAACCCAAGCGTGGCCGGTGCGCGCGTGTTGCTTTTTGTGGCTCTGGCTCTCGCGCTGGGCATCGGGCTGGTGGTTCCTTTGCTCCGCCTGAACCGGCGCAACGCGGCGCGCGAGACCGAGCGGAAATTCCCCGAATTCGAAGAGCGCTTGCTCACCTTCACCGAGCGTGCCCGCAGCAATCCGGAAGATCCCTTTCTGCCCTTGTTGGCTGCCGACACGCTGCAAGTCTCGCGCCAAGCCGAGCCGTCGGGCGTGGCCGGGCGCAATCGCATTCTTAGTTTCGTCGTCGGCGCGGTGGGATCGCTGGCACTGCTTATCTGGCTGGGCGTGTCCGGGCCCGGGTTTTTGGGTTATGGAACACAGTTGCTCTGGGGCGGGCTGCCCAAGGGCGAACTCGCGCCGTATTACGATATCGCGCAATCGCACCGTGCGCCGTCTCGCGGATCAACTCATCGCCGCGCGGATGAAAGGCTTTCAGGCGCAGCGCGTGCGCATGTTCGCCAAGTACGCCAGCTCGTCCAAATGGGAACAAGCCGATATGCGCCCGCAGACGGGCGGGACGGGCTATGAGTTTCTCATCGCGGGCGTGCCGGAGTCGCTCGACTATTACGTGGAAGCCGGTGGCGTCCGCTCGAAACAATACCACCTCAAGGTGGTCGACCTGCCCGGCATCAAGAAACTCAAAGTCACTTACCATTTCCCGGGCTGGACCGGGATGAAGGACAAGGTCGAAGATCCCGGAGGCGATCTGCGCGCCGTGGAAGGCACGGATGCGTACGTGGCCGTCGAGACGGACCGGCCGCTCGAAAACGGCGCGCTGCTGTTCGACGACGGCACCAAGCTGCTGCTGCGGTCGGGCGAAAACGGCGTGCGCATCGCCAGCGTGCCCATCCGCAAGGACGGCATGTATCACATCGCCGCGGTCGAGCAGGGCGAGGACGTGCGCCTCAGCCCGGATTATTTCATCGAAGCCGAGAAGGACGAGCCGCCCACGGTGCGCATCACCCGGCCGGAGCGGGATGCGCGCGTGAATCCGATCGAAGAGGTCACTGTGGCCGTGGAGGGCCAGGACGATTTCGGCCTCAACGAGTTGAGCTTGCACTACTCGGTGAACGGCGATGCGGAGAAGACCGTCCCGCTGCTGAAGGCCAAGGGGCTGAAGACCGCTTCGGGCACGACCACGATCGCGCTGGAGGATTTCAAGCTCTCGCCGGGCGACCTGGTGAGCCTGTATGCTACGTCGCGCGACGCGCACTCGATGGCGCGCACCGATATGTTCTTCGTGCAGGCGGAGCCTTTCGAGCGCCGGTACTCGCAATCGCAGGAATCCGGGGGGATCGGCGGCGGCGGCGAGCAGGACGACAACAAGATCTCGGAACGCGAGAAGGAGATTATCGCGGCCACCTGGAACCAGATCAAAGACACCTCCGGCGATAAGGCCGCGGCGGCCGAGAACGCCGGCTTTCTCTCGGGTGTGCAATCGAAGCTGCGGGACCAGGCGCACTCGCTCTCAGACCGCATGAAGGCGCGCCAGGTGGGCGGCTCCAGCGAAGAGTTCAAGACCTTCACCGCCGACATGGACGAGGCTGTGAAGGCTATGGGGCCGGCGGCGGACAGGCTGCGCGCCGCCGCATGGCAGAACGCGCTGGCGCCGGAGCAGAAAGCGCTGCAGCATTTGCTGCGCGCCGAAGCTGCGATGCGCGATATCAAGGTGGCCTTCGGCAATCGCGGGGGCGGCGGCGGGGGTGGTGCGAGCGGCGCGGATCGCGACCTGCAGAGCCTGTTCGATCTGGAACTGGACACCGAGAAGAACCAGTATGAGAGCGGGCAGCGGTCGGCTTCCAAGGATCAGCGGCAGAAAGAAATCGACGAGGCGCTGCAAAAGCTCGAACAACTCGCGCGCCGGCAGCAGGAACTGGCCGAACAGCAGCGGCGCAACCAGCAGATTTCGCAGCAGCGCTGGCAGCAGGAGATGCTGCGCCGCGAGGCCGAGGAGTTGCAGCGCAAGATGGAGCAGCTCTCGCGGAATCAGCAGGGGCAGCCGCAATCGGGACAGCCGCAGTCGGGGCAGCCACAAGGCGGGCAGCCGCAGTCGGGCCAAGGCGGCCAGCAGTCCAGCCAGGGCGGCCAGATGTCGTCGCAGCAATTGCAGCGCGCGATCGAGCAGTTGCGGCAGGCCCAGCAGGATATGCGGCAATCGACTTCGACGCAGAATGATGCCGATTCGCGGCGCGCGGCCGAGCGCTTGAAAGAGGCGCGCGATTTGCTCGCGGGCATGCGTCAGCAGCAGGCCGCCGGAAGCGTGGACGATCTGGCGCGGCAAGCGGACGCCATGGCTAATCGCCAGCAGGAATCCAATGCGAAGATGCGGCGGGCGTTCGGTTCGGGGCAGCAACAGGGGGAAGGAGCGACACGCGAACAGGCGGAGGAATTGGCGCGCGAGAAAGAGCAGATGGCCAACGAGTACCAGCGGCTGGAGCAGGATATGGGAAATGCCATCCGGGATACGCTGGCTACGAACCGGCCCTTGTCGAGCAAGCTGCGGGAGGCGCTGGGGCAGGTGCAGCAGAACGAGATCAACAATCGCTTACGATTGAGCGCAGACTTTTTGCGCCGCGGCAATGGCGCGGTAGCCACCATGCGCGATGCCTTGACCACGCAGGCGTTGAACAACTTGCGCGACCAGTTGCGCGAGATTCAGAAGTCGGCCGGGAGCGGGCCACAGGGAGCCGGCGACAAGGACCGCCAGGCGCTCGAACAAGCGCTGGCGCAGACCGAGCGCCTGCGCAAGGAGATGGAACGCGGGATGCAGCCGGGTCGGCCGGGCCCGGGGCGGGCCCAGGGAGCGCCCCGTGAAGGCGCGGGCCAACAGCCCGGTGAATCGCAGAGCGCACAAGCGGGAGAAGGCCAGCCGGGCGGGCAGATCGGTCCGCGCGCAAACGGCCGGCAAAACGGGCTAGAGCCGAGCCCCGGTGCGGCCTTCGGCGATGCGGGCGACTTTGTGCAGAATTACCGCCGCACGCTGCGCGAGTTGGAGAACAATCCGCAAATTGGCAAAGATCTGCGCGATGCGATCCACGACATGTACCGGCTCGATCCGCACCTCGCCCCCGGCAACCCCGAATTGATGAACCGCATCGAGTCGCAGATGCTGACAGGCGTCGAACAGATCGAACTTCAGTTGCGCCGGCAACTCGACGACCAGGGCGGGGTAGTGCGCAGCGGTTCCGCCGAGTCCGTTCCACAAGGGTACGCCGACGCGGTGGCCGAGTACTTCCGGCGGTTGAGCAAGGAAAAGTAGTTACAGGCCGACCTCCAGCAAGGCGTCACGGCGCAGTCAGTTCCACCAGTTCTCCAGAAGAAGAGGCGCTGGGATTCGTTGGTAGTGGCGAGTGTTGTTGGTCACAAGAACGGCGCCGGCCGCCAAAGAGTGTGCCGCGATCATCATGTCGATTTCGCCAATAAGCTGGCCGGCTGCCGCAAGCTGGTACCGGATTTCCGCATAGAAGTCGGCCGCCTCCGCGTCCCAGGGCAGCGCCTGGACTATCTTCAGGAACTGGCGCACACCGGCGTGGAGCCGGTGACCCGGCGGAAGACGCTTCAGGCCGTAGAGCAATTCGGCGCGGGTCATCACCGAGATGCACACCATGCACGGCTCGATTGCCGACAACTTCGCTTCCACCGGTGGAGCGCGGCCCCTGATGACGTAGCTCGCGGTGTCCGTGTCGAGCATGTAAAGCATGCTCAGCCCTCTTCGCCGAATAGCTCGCGCTCGCGTGGCGGGAGGTTCATGGGACGGTCGGCCATGAATTCGTCCGGCACGTCGATGGAGCGCATCATTTCAAAGAAGCCTCGCCAAACCTCGGCGCCTGGCCGGTCGGACAACACGACGTTGCCGGTAACATCGTCGCGCGTCGCAAAAACCTCCGAGCCGTCGAAGCGAAACTCGGCGGGCAAACGCACCGCCTGGCTGGAGCCGTTCTTGAAGAGCTTGGCGATACGGGTCTGAGACATCGTCGTGAGCCTCCTTGTCTATACTCAAGTATATACCAAAGCGCAGCGGGAGGGCGGCTACGGGTAGTTTAACGGTTTGCAAACCGCTCCGTGAAGACGTGAACCGCTGCCGGCCTCCGGCCGGTGGGCCGGCGAGGGCGCCGGTCCGCGGGCGAGGGCGCCCGCCCCACTGCTCCGCGCGTCTTTTTTAACCTCGTTGGTGGCCCGCAGGGCCATCCAGCACTCCCTCACGGCCGCGGCTCGGCAACGTCGCGGCTCGGCAGCGGTCGCGGCTCGGCAAGGGCCGCATTGATTTCGCAGGGCTTGGCCTCGTACGCCACCACCTTGCATCCTTCGCGTATTCATGCTAATCTCTATAGGCAATAGGGAGATTCTCTATGGCCACCCTTATCGAAGATACGCTCAGCGTCCGCGAGGAGTTTGAACGCCAGCATGACCGGCTGGTCCGCGAAGAAATCGAAACCTTCCGCCGTAAGGCCAACGCCTTCCTGGCCGGCGAAATCCCGGAGGACGAATTCCGCCCGTTCCGCCTCAAGCACGGCATCTACGGGCAACGGCAGGCCGGCGTGCAGATGGTGCGCTGCAAGGTTCCCGGCGGCCTGCTGACGGCCGTCCAGATGGAGCAACTGGCGCGCATCGGCGAGACCTTCGCCGGCGGCAAGGGCCACATCACCACGCGCCAGAACATGCAGTATCACTTCGTGCCGCTGGCGGATGTTGCCGACGTCATGCACCTGCTGGCCGACGTCGGACTCACGAATCGCGAAGCCTGCTATAACACCGTGCGCAATGTCACCACCTGCACGCTGGCGGGATTGAGCCGCGACGAAGTCTTCGACGTGCGGCCCTACGCGCAGCGCATCGCCTATGCGTTTCTGCGCAAGGACCTGACCAGCAATCTGCCGCGCAAATTCAAGATCGCGTTCGACGGGTGCCGCGACAACGATTGCATTGCGGGCGCCATCAACGATATCGGCCTGCGCGCCGTGGTGCGCGACGGCCGCCGCGGCTTCCGCGTGGTGATCGGCGGGGGGCTCGGACCGCTGCCTACCGAAGCTGAACTGCTCGACGAGTTTCTGCCCGAAGAGCGCCTGCTCAACCGTTGCGAGGCCGTGGTGCGCGTGTTCAACAAATACGGCAATCGCGAGAACCGCAACAAGGCACGCATGAAGTTCGTGCTGCGGGAGCGGGGCATCGACTGGCTGCGCGAGCAGATCGAGCGGGAGTACGCCGATATTCTGGAGAACGGCGGCATCGCCTGGCCCGAACTGGCGCCGGAAGGCTTCGGCGGATATCAATCGCATCCGCAGCCGCTGGGACAAGGCGCGCTCCTGCCGGTCATTCACACCAACGGCACGGGCGATCCCCAGTACGATCGTTGGATTGAAAGCAACGTCATCGAGCAGAGGCAGAGCGGTTACGCCGCGGTGGTCGTGCGCGTGGATCAAGGCAACCTGACCAGCGCGCAAATGCGCGGCCTGGCGCGGCTGGCGGCGGATGCCGGCGATGGTTTGCTGCGGATCGGCATCGACCAGAACATTCTGCTGGGATTCATTCCGCTGGGCAGGCTGCGCGGTGTGCATGCGGCGCTCGGCGGGCTGGGCCTGGGCGAGGCGGGCGCGCGGGAGATTGGCGATGTCACCACTTGTCCCGGAGCTTACTCGTGCAACCTGGCGCTTACCAAGTCCATGAATCTGGGCGCCGCGCTGGAAAAGGCGGTGCGCCAATACGACGACCCGGAGGCGCGCAAACTATCCATCAAGGTAAGCGGCTGCCCGAACTCCTGCGGCCAGCACTGGATCGCCGATTTCGGCTTTTACGGCAACGCCCGCAAGATCGATGGCCGCGAGGTTCCCTACTACCTGATGCTGCTGGGCGGCGGGTTCGACGACGAAGGCATTATGCGCTTCGGACTGGCCGTGCAGAGCGTGCCGGCGCGCTTGGCGCCCGAGGCGGTCACGCGAGTGCTCGATCATTATCTGGCGCAGCGCGCGAAGGGCGAGACTTTCCGCCAGTATGTGATGCGTTACAAGGTGGAGACTTTCCGCAGCCTCACTGGCGACCTGGCCAAGCCGGCCGAACTGCACCCGAAGATCTATCAGGACTGGGGCGACGACACCGCATTTTCGCTGCAACTTGGCCGCGGCGAGTGCGCCGCCTAGCAGGGTGCCGGCCACAGACTAAAGTCTGTGCTACCGGTTATCAATGACTTAGCGGCAGATGGTGGCACGGGCTTCAGCCTGTGAGGGCCTTTTTCAGCCGCCTGCGCACCGTTAATCCCTGAATCGAACCCAGCGCGGCGGCGCAATCCGCATCGCGCTGGGTGCGCGGCCCTCCGATGTGATCTGGCTGGCGCTGCGCCGGGGCATGGCCCTTGCGCTCTGCGGCCTGGCGATCGGAGTGTTCGGTTGGCGTGGCCGTCTTCCTCGCCGCCATCGCCGGCCTGGCAAGCCCGGCACGGTGCCGCCCGCATCGCTAGGTTGTGCTATGATTTTGGAAGCGCGGCCAATCACACGCTCACGGAGAGGTGGCTGAGTGGTCGAAAGCAGCGGTTTGCTAAACCGTCGTAGGGTCAAAAGCTCTACCGGGGGTTCGAATCCCCCCCTCTCCGCCATCAACATCTTACGGGGTGTTGGCTCCTGCGGCCTGCTCCCGAAAATCGGTTTTGCTACCGGTTTGCTAACGAATCTCTCGCGGTTGCTACCGCCTACCCGACAACACGCATAGTGCTTTTGAGCCTCGTCATCCTGGCTGGGCATCACCGTCTCCAAAATTTGCGGACCACCCGCCGCGACCGAAGCGCGCGGTATAATCGTTAAAATTGGATGCATGTCTAAGACTCCGCCGGCTGCGGGGACAGAAGCCAAAGTCGAGGATGAGTTCAACATCGCGCTCACCGCACTTGTCGAGCAGGTGAAACGCGATACCTCTATTCTGGCCGCGATTCTGTGCGGCAGCCTCTCGCACGACACGGTCTGGTCGAAGTCCGATATCGATCTGTTGCTGGTGACCATCGACGATAAGAAGGCCCCCAGGGAGAGCCTTTGTCTCTACGCGGACGGAATCAATGTGCACGCCATCCTGATGCCCCGCGCCGATTTCCGCAAGACCGCAGAAGGCGCCCTTCGCAACTCCTTCATGCACTCGCTCCTGGCGAAGGGGCGCTTGCTCTACAGCCACGACGAGAGCATTGCCGGGCTCTGCGAACGCCTGCACGCGCTCGGCGAGCGCGATACGCAATTCCAATTGCTCGCGGCGGCGGCCCACGCACTCCCTTGCATATACAAGGCGCGCAAGTGGCTGATCACGCGCGGCGATCTGAATTACACCGCGCTCTGGATTCTGTACTCCGCAAATGCTCTGGCAAAAATCCAGGTACTCGAGGCCGGCTTGCTCGTCGACCGCGAGGTGCTCCCGCAGGCACTCAAACTGAATCCAGCGTTCTTCAAGCGCATATACACCGACCTCCTCAACGCGAAGAAGACCCTGCGGGCCGTCGAGGCCGCGCTGGCGGCCATCGATGAATATTTGCTGCGACGCGCCGCCACAATATTCGCCCCAATCGTCGAGCACCTGACCGAAGTGGGCGAAGCTCGCTCGGCCACCGAAATCGACCACCACTTCCAGCGCAACTTTGGCATCGAAGGAGTTTCCGGGGCGTGCGAATACCTCGCCGATCAGGATCTTATCGGCAAAGCGCCGCTCCCTGTCCGGCTGACCAAACGCAGTAACATCGCCGTCAACGAACTGGCGTTCTTCTGCGGAGCGAGCCAATCCGATGCCCGGTAGCGTCAAGCCGGCCCCGGCTAAGCGGAACGCCAGGTTCGCAGCGCGCACCACCATCGCGGTGCAGGGCGCGCGCGTTCACAATCTAAAAAACGTATCGCTCGAACTGCCGCGCGACCGGCTGATCGTAGTCACAGGTCTGTCGGGTTCGGGCAAATCGAGCCTCGCCTTCGACACCATCTACGCCGAAGGGCAGCGCCGGTACATGGAATCGCTCTCCACCTTCGCCAAGCGCTTTGTTTCGCAAGTGGCAAAGCCCGACGTCGACTTCGTTTACGGCCTCTCGCCCGTAATCTCGATCGAACAGAAGACTACCGCCAGCAATCCGCGATCGACAGTCGGAACCATGACCGACATCGCCAGCTACCTGAACCTGTTGTTCGCCACCATCGCCGAACCGCACTGCCCGCGGACCGGCGAGCGCGTCTCCAGCCGCACCCCCAACCAGATATTGGAAGCGATTCTGGCCCTGCCCGAAGGCGCGGAAATCGAGCTCCGCGCGCCCGTGTTCAAGCAGTACGGCGAGGAGTTGGACTTCGTCTTCACCGAGGTCCGCAAGAAGGGCTGCCGCCAACTGGTTATAGATGGCAAACGCGTCGACCTCTCGGAGCAACTCTCACTCGACGAGTCAGAGGTCACCGACATGGACGCGGTCATCGATCGGGTGATGGTGGGCCGCAAGCACGAGAAGGCCCTCAAGGCGGCCATCGCGGCCACCCTGCTGGTGGGCGACGGGCTGATGCAGATCCAGATTCTGAAAGGTGCATCGAAGAGCGAAGCCGACCGTTTCTACAAGGGCCTCTGTAGCCCCACGCACCACTTCGTCTACGGCGGCATCGCACCGGAGTACTTCATGTTCAACAATCCGGAAAGCGCCTGCCAAACGTGCGGCGGGCTGGGGGTCCACAAGATCACCCATCCCGAGTTGCTGGTTCCCGATCCGAAGCGCAGCATTCGCGGCGGCTGCTTCGTGAAAGAGGCGTACCGATACAACCCCGACACGTGGGACGGCCGCATCCTGTATACGCTTTCCGCTGTGTTGAAGTTTTCGCTCGACACCCCGTGGGAGGAACTGCCGGAAACCGTGCGCCACTCGATTCTCTATGGCCTGGACGGCCGGAAACTGCGAACCACCTCGCCTCCCGAATCGAAGGTGAAGCGCGAGGATTGGGACAAACACGAGGTCGGCTTCGGGGGAATCGCCCGCCGCATCGAGCGGCATTACCGCCGCTATCGCCAGCGCGGCGAGGCCAGCACTGGCATGGAGGCGTGGCTCGATAAAGTAATGGTGGAGCGCACCTGCCCCGACTGCGCAGGCGCCCGCCTGCGCGCCACCCGTCTCCTTTTCACCGTCTCGGGCAAAACAATCCACGAGGTGGGCGCGCTCAACTTCGACGAGCTCTATACTTTCCTCGGCGGTCTCAAGCCCGCCGGCCGCGGCGCCGACGCCGGGCGCCAGGTGGTGACCGAAATCCGCCGTCGCGTCGAACTGCTGCTCGGCATTGGTCTCGACTACTTAAATCTCAACCGGCGTTCGGGCACGCTGTCGGGCGGCGAATCGCAGCGCATCCGCCTCTCCACCCAGATCGGCTCGGGCCTGATGGGCATGCTGTATGTGCTCGATGAACCCAGCATCGGGCTGCATCCCAAAGACAATGTGAAAATGATCGCCACGCTCGAAAGCCTGCGCGATATCGGGAACACCGTGATCGTGGTCGAGCACGATGAAGACACCATCCGCGCGGCCGACTACATCGTCGAGATGGGACCTGGACCAGGCGTTCACGGCGGCGAGGTTGTGGTCGAGGGCACGCTGAATGACATCCTCAAGTGCAAAGCCTCGCCGACCGGCCAATTCCTCTCCGGCAAGCGGAGCATCGAAACTCCGTCGCGACGCCGTCAGGGCGATGGCGGAACGCTGAAAGTGCGCGGCGCGAGAGAGAATAATCTCAAGTCGGTAGATGTCACATTCCCGCTCGGCAGGCTGATCGCCATCACCGGTGCGTCGGGCTCCGGCAAGAGTACACTGATCAATGAGATTCTGTACAAGGCTCTCTGGAAGCGGTTGGTGGACACGCGCACCTTGCCCGGCGATTTCGACGGCATCGACGGCGCCGATCGCGTCCACAAAGTCGTCAACATCGACCAATCCCCTATCGGCCGCAACAGCCGCTCGAACCCTGCCACGTACATCGGCTTCTACGACACTATTCGCGAGCTCTTCTCCCGCGCTCCGCTTTCCGTGGAGCGAGGCTATAATCCCGGCCGCTTCAGCTTCAACGTCAAGGGTGGCCGCTGCGAAGAGTGCCAGGGCGAAGGCGTCATCGCCACCCAACTGTACTTCATGCCCGACGTCGAAGTAACTTGCGCGGTGTGCAAAGGCGCGCGCTTCAGCGCCGAAACGCTGGACGTCACGCTGCGCGGCAAAACCATCACCGACATCCTGAACATGCCCGTGGAAGAAGGCGTCGCCTTTTTTACCAGTGAGCCCGCCATCAGCAAGAAGATCGAGGTGCTGAATGATCTCGGACTCGGCTATTTGACCTTGGGGCAATCGGCGACGACACTCTCGGGCGGTGAAGCGCAGCGTATCAAGATCGCAGCAGAGCTTTCGAGGCTGCAGCGGTCGAAACATACCCTCTATATCCTCGATGAGCCCACTACTGGCCTGCATCTAGCGGATGTCGAACGCCTCCTGGAATGTCTTAACCGGTTGGTGGACGCCGGCCACACGGTCGTAGTGATCGAGCATCACCTGGACGTGATCAAGACAGCCGATTACGTCATCGACCTCGGCCCGGAGGGTGGTCATGCCGGCGGCGAAATCGTCGTGACGGGCACGCCGGATCAAGTGGCCGCCTGCGAACAGTCCTACACCGGCCACTATTTGCGAGCCCGGCTGGGGGCGCCGACCACGTGATTGAGTCCTTCCGCGATGGGCTATGGCCGGGCTACATATGGGCGACGCGCCAGATGGCTACCCTGGATTGCCGGGATGGGGAGCGAACTCGTTGGCTGCGGTGCTCGCCACCGATGAAGGCGGCATCCGCACTCCTCAGGTTTCGCGGTCTTCAAGCCGACGTCGAAAGCCGGGGTTGCGATTCCGGAGCCTGGCGCCGGCGGCGGCCGCTCAACAAATAAATCGCGGCACGCAACTCCAGTAGAGGATCGTCGGATGGCTCGATACCATCCACGCGAGGAATCGGGTCGAAGATGATGTGCTTCTGCTGCGGTTCGTTATCCGGAGCCTGCGCGTTTAGGGTGACGGCGCCAAAGCGGATCAGCGGCCGATCCTCAGGCCAGTGGACGGTTGCGTCATCCACGATGTCGCGCTCCCCGGCGATCTGCACACCGATTTGAAACCGGATAGGGCCGGCTGCCACGCGATGTGCAAGCTCATCGAACAGGTAGTTCGCGTCCTTGCCCTTGGCCGCCGCTTCGTCAAGATGTTCGATGCCCGCTTCCGGCGTGATGCGATAGCGTCCGCACAGGGCGGCGCCCGTCTGGTTGATGAAACGGAGCGCCGTCACGCCGAAGTAGGCTTCTTTGGCGAAACTGGCCGGACTGGGCTTGGGCGCCTGCACGAAGGCGAGGGCGGCCGGATGTGTGCCGAGGAACGCCTCGATCGGCGATGGCGAGGGTTTTGACCCATCGCTGGCGGCGGCGGCACGCAGGAATTCGAGGAATTCCTGGCCGGTTCGCGTGGGGAAGCCGTCCGTCGAATGGGCAATGATGTCGGTATGGACGCGATCAGCCAGATGGAAGCGGATCGCTAGTCCGCGAGGATTTGCGTTGGGGTCGTTATCGGAGATCAGCGGCAGTCCGGTGGAGTCGGAGAAGCGCACCGTTACGGGAGTGGACTCGCGGTTGGCGTGCGGCGCTCGTGTGAGAGACGCGGCTTCGGGAGACGGGCTGAACGTGCCCGTGAGTAGAACGCCCTTTGCGTGCGCCGGGCGAAGGCCGGGATGCAGACCGAAGATGGCGTCGAATTGCTGGACTAGGTCGTCGGCGAGTTGGATGAGTTTCTCGTTGGATGGAAGTGGCATGTGGCCTCCCTCTGGGTCCCGCTAAAGATATCTAATCAGATGCGGATCGTCGGAAATGGTTGCTTCTGATTTTCAGGATCGCCGATTCGGGGATTCAGCTAAGACCGCCTCCGGAAACGGCCCCTGGCGCACCGGCGATGCGGCCCGCGAACCGCCCGGGGGGCGGGCAACACTTCGTGCATGCGTTGACGCAGCGCGGTGCGGGACGTGCGGCGCGGGCCGCAGCAGTTCCTACCCGCTCAGACCACGCGCCATGGTGCTCCTTTCCGAGAACTGGCCCATGCAACAATTGACCATGATCCGAACTATCCTCTCTCTCTTCCTTCTGGCGGCCGCCACCTTGCGAGCCGGCGCTCCGGTGTACGCGGCGTTGTGGTTCGATACCGAGGACTACATCGAGCCGGCTGCCGACGACGCCGCGCTGCGCATTGCGCGCGATCTAACGGGCTTGGGTGTGCGCGCCACGTTCAAAGTCGTCGGCGAGAAGGCGCGCGTGCTGGAACAGCGCGGGCGGTGGGACGTGGTGCGAGCTTTGGCGCTGCATGACATCGGCTATCATTCGAACTTCCATAGCGTGCAGCCCACGCCCGCGCTCTACCTGCGGGACCTCGGCTATGTGGAGGGCGCGGCGGAGTTCGAGCGCCGCGAGGGGCCTGGCGTGCTGGATCTCGCGCGCATCTTTGGTGTGCGGCCGAGTTGTTATGGACAGCCGGGCAATTCCTGGGCGCCGCAGTCTAACGCCGCTCTGCGGCACATGGGGATTCCGGTTTACCTGGATGAAGGCTCGCAAATAGGGCTGAACGATCAGCCGTTTTGGTATGGCGGATTGCTGTACATCTACAACATGGGCCGGTTCCAGTTGCGCGCGCCGCTCGATGGGGACGAGCCAGTCTTGAAGAGCAACGAGCGTTTCGAGCGCGCGGCCGCTGAGCTTGCGTCGCACGGCGGCGGCGTCATCAGCATCTACTATCACCCGACCGAATTCGTAACGACGGAGTTTTGGGACGCCGTGAATTTTGCCAAGGGGGCCAACCCCGAGCGCACCGCGTGGCGCCGCCCGCGGCGGCGGACTGAAGCTGAGTCGGAGCGGTGCTATGGGATTCTACACGACTATGTGGCGCATGCGAAGGGCGTGCCAGGCGTCCGGTTTGTGACCGCGCGCGAACTTTTGCAGCTTTACGGAAGCCCGGCGCCGGCGCAGGCGGAGCGTGCCCGGATTGCGGCGCACATGTCCCCGCGGCAGACGTTTCTGGTTACCGAAGGCGGGGCGCTCTCGGCGGCCGACATGCTGCTGAGCCTGCTGGGTATGCGGCCTGAAGTCGTGGACGGACCGGCGACGCGTATCGCCAGCAACCTGGAGGGCGCAAGCATTCCGCGAGCGGCTTTCGAGCGGGCCAAGACGGATGCGGCGTCGTCCATCGGCGCAAACAAACGGCTGCCAGCGGCCGTCTGGATCGGGGCAGAAAAGCTCTCGATTGGCGACTTTGCGGCTACGCTGGCGGGCGACGACGGGGTAGCCGCCGAAATCGAAGTCCGGCGGGCCAACCTGGAATTCGAAAAGTATTTCTCCAATGAGCCTCGCAAGACGTTTGATTGGCCGATTCACCCGGAAGGTTTCAGTGCGCCAGAATTGCTGGAGCTAGGAAAGCTGCAAGGCTGGACGCTGAAGCCAGCGCGGCTGAGATAGGCGGCGTGAGCGGCGCTAAGCTGAAACAAGAACCACCCGAGCCTGAGCCAATGCAGCGAAAGATCTTCTGGATCACTTTCATGGTCCTGGGGCTAATTGCCGATTTCGCGTTGCCGATTTGGTGGGCGCTGGGTGCAACCGTTCCAATTTTCTGCATAAGCTGGTGGGTGGCATATCGGAGCGAGTGGTTTTGATGGCCAGCATTTGCCGAGCCATGCGCAAGTCGGGGCAAACCCGTTCATATTGGCTGCGTGAATGGCTCGCAAGCTAACCTCATAGCGGTGCGTCCGGCTGGCGGCACGTTCGGCCCGCCACAGCCAACTTGAAGTGGCGGACGGTGTCCGGTTGGGGACCGCCTTCCGTGACCTCGCGTACGCGCGGCCGATCCTGCAGGAACAGGGCCGCCAGCCACTCCTCAGCCAACGCATCGTTCCACGGAAGGTAATGGTCCAACCCTGCGAAGCACAGCTCGGCATGCCAGTTGCCCGTTATGTCGCGCCTGAACGTAACCGTAACGCCGGAAGGGAGGTGCCGGGCCGACGTTCTCCGCAGGTAGTTCTCACTGATCTCCCGCAGGCCGCCCATGAGCGCGCCTGTGCGCACGAAGTCCTGGCCGGCGTTGAAACGCAGCAGTTTCGCAACATTCGCAATCGTCCAATCACTGCCGAATATTCGGCCCAGGGTAGGCTGCGGGTCAAGGGGAGCGTTCATGACTCCTCAATGATCCCACGGTTGCCCGCTCTCACGGCGTCTGCGCACCGCCTGACCTTCGGCGGGCGTGCGTAAATCAGAATCCCGTGTCTTATGGAGCGGAGATGATGTCTTCCGATGTGAAAGGAGAGGCCGGCAATCCGTCCGAGTTGTAAACATTCACTACCGGCGCATTTGCCCAGCCATACCTGACGCACTTCGGTTCGGCCACCCTAACATTGCCCACCACGACGGTCCCGCCGTCAATACGCGCAGTCGCCGTCACAAAGCGGCCATCGTCTCCGGCAATCTCAAACCCTTGGAGAGCGCCTCCCCTGGCAACCAGTCCACTAGCAGCGTGATCGAACCAGACACGCACACCTTCACCATCGGGCGTTGCCTGTCGAAACAGCGGGCCGGAATACTCCACATTTTCGCCATAGGCCAAGGCCCGTGCCGCCAACGCAAGCCGCGCGCCGACCGTCTTTTTGTCGGCTGGATGGACGTTGTCCGGGTCGCCGATATCGACGGTCACGACCATCGCTGTATTCGCCACAGAGAGGCTGCGACGTTGTGCTTCGCGGATGATGGCCCACTCTTCGGTAGCGTTCGATTTGAAGTTGGCGATTTGCACGAAGAGGAATGGAAAATCCCTTCATGCCATTGAGTGCGCCAATCGGCGATGAGGACCGGAAAGATCCTGCTGTACATAGGAGCGAAGGCTCGCCGGCTGTTGGATTCACCCTGATACCAGATCACGCCTTTAATGGTGTATGGAACGGCAGGAGCCACCATGCCATTGAACAAAGAGGCGGGCGCCCAGGAAGCGGGGTCCGGGCGCCAGGGGTGTGGTTGCGGTGCCTTGCCTGCCTGACGGGAGGCCAGATCCTCACGCTTTTCCCACGCCAGGATCTGTGCAGTTTCGGCTTGAGTCCGCATCATCTCAGCGCGCGTGGCGAAGACCGGCATCAGAGACGCGTCGGCGGAGATGGTTTGGAGACTCACCCATGCTTCGGCCACAGTGCCGCCCCAAGTGGCATCGATGAGTCCGATGGCAACGTGCTCTCGGGCGTTCAACTCACGTCCGAAGAAGTAGGCCGCCGCCGAGAAGTTGGAGGCCGTCTCCGGAGAGCATGCAGTCCAGGATGTGGCGCTGTTCCGAAGCGGGAAGTCCGCGGCCTTGTTGGGGATGTGGAGCAGTCGAATCTGAGGCTGGCCGGCTGGCCGGCGTGTGCGATTTCCTCCGCCGAGTCTTTCAGGGGGGCGCCGGGAAAGCCCTTCAAAGGCATTTCCATGTTGGGCTGGCCGGATGCGAACCAAACGTCGCCGATCAGGACATCATCCAGAACGATCTTGTTGCTGCTGGTCACGGTGAGTTGGTACGGGCCGCCGGCGGCCTCGGGAGGCAGGAAAACGCTCCAATTTCCCAAACGGTCGCCGAGGGTATCGCGGCTGGTTCCATGGAATGCGACAGCGACTTTCTCGCCGGGATCGGACCAACCCCAGATGTGGATTGGCCGGTCGCGCTGCAACACCATATGACTGCTGAGAATCCCAGGCAGCCTGACTTCGCACTTTCCATTGCTTGGGTGGCAGGCCAGCAGGAGGGGGAGGGCGAGAATGCGAAGGGTTATGTGGATGGGCATAAATACATTTTGAAGCAAAGAGCGTCGCTTTACATGGACGATGCGTCGGCTTGTCCCATAGGAGTGCCTGCCAGAACCCGCGCGAGCCTAGGCCACTCCGTTGAAGACGGGGACCCTGCCGGCCTGCGGCCGGTGGACCGGCGAGGGCTCCGGTCCGCGGGCGGGGGCGCCCGCCCCACTGCTCCGCGCGTCTTCGTTACTTTTGGTGGCCAGCAGGGCCATGGGGCACTCCATGGATGACGTAATAGGGCACGCCGGCGAGATCCGGCGGGAAACCGGGGTACAGCCAGGCGCGATCCGGGGCCGATTTCAGCTCGAAGTAGTATTGGAGCGGGTACGGCGAGTCGGTGTATTCGCCTGGAATGGCGGCGACGTAGGCCGGGCCTTTGCGGTCCATGACGGCGGACTGCCAACGCTCGGCCTGGTTAACGTGGCGGTAATGGAGACGCACCGAGGCGACGACCGGACTCGTTAGTGCGAGCGCCAGCGGCTGCTTGCGCTGGAAGCGGTCGGGGGCACGATGGCGCATCGCGGCCGAAGGGCGTTGCGGGCGGCCAATGGCTTCGGCGATGGCGGCCTTCACTTTCGGATCGTCGGTGGTCTCGGCGGAGGGGAGCCGCTTTTCCAGAAGGGCGATGTCGGCATCGATGGCGGGGAGGCGGTCGAGCCAGTGGCCGCGGAGCCAGGGGAGCTCGCCGACGGCGATGTCCGGAACGTAGACCTCTGTGGCCTTGTTGGCCAATCCGGCCCAGGCGGCACGCGCGGCGCGGTAGGACTTGAGCGCCTCCTCCAAGGCAGCGCGGTCGTCCGAGCGCTCGTAAATTGCATACAGGACGCCGGCACGGAATTTGGCGGCGAAGAACTTACCCAAGCCCGCCTGAATCGCAACATCGATGTCAACGCGACGGGCCTTCACCGGTAGCGCGGCGCCGGCCAAATCCTCCAGCCATTGTGCGACCTCTATGGGCGAATACTTGCCGCTCCGCTCGCCCTTGAGCAATTCTTCGGCGAAATCGTTGATGCGGGAAAAGAGCTGCGGGTCGAGCGGGCTAGTGTTGCCGAAGGTCTTCGGTAAAGGGGTGTCGGTGTATTCGGTCTTCGACGGCTCCACGAGCGACTGGCTGGTATAGATCTCAGGCCAGTAGTTGTTGTTCGCGGCGGAGGGCAGATGCGCGGTCGTGACAATCGGCAGAATGCGGCTGGCGGCGGCGAGTGCTGGTTCGACTTCGACATTGGCATCCGGGTTGTAGAGCTTCCGGCCCCAGACTCGATAGGTATCGAGGTACTTCTCCCAATCCCACCGCGGGCGCAGCGAATTGTCGGCGTAGGCGCAGCGGTCGCCTGGCCCAGAGGGCACCCGGCCCGATCCGCGCCGCCCCTTGAAGGACAGCGGCTCCATGATCTCGACGCCACTCGATCCGCAGAATTGAAAGGCCCGCGCGTAGCCGGCGGCGAAGACCGGGTCGGCCCACAGCAACAGACGCTGCGTTCCGGGCCAAATGCGCCAAAGGATGTCGAAGCGGCGGTCTTCGCGCATCAGGTCGGCGTAGCCGTAGCGTGTAAAGCTGCGGGAGCCGGTGCTCAGGGCCATAAGGCCGCTGTCGCGGTGGTCGGCCTTCGGCACCTCCTGGTCGCGGATATCGGCCTGGTGGTATGGCATTCCCATGTGCTCGGCCCAGAACTTCGGTGACACCTTGACGGGCATGCCGGTGGCCAGTGCGAGATCGATCATGCCCTGGTCAATGCCTTTGGCGTGCAGGTCGATCTCGACCTTGCGGCCTGAGCGCTTCACGCCGTCAAAGACGGTCCTCCAGAACGGGTAGCTGCCTTCGGCGACGCCGCTTTCGCCGTGGATGCGCAAGGTGACGCCGGTAATGGCGGGACAGGCGTGGAGAAGAGCGGCAAGCGCGTCGCGGCAATACGGGCCATGAGTGTCGGCGTTGAGTCCCTCGATGGTGTAGTTCGGATGCGGGCTGTTCTCCCACTGGTAGCCATGCATCCAGAGGCCCAACTGGAACTGAAGGCCGTGGGCGGCGGTCTGCTCGCTGATGAAGCGTAGCGTTTCGAGGTTGCGGTCGCGCTCGGCGTCCGGCAAGTTCGCCGCGCGGACGTTGTAGCCGGGCACGGAAAGGAAGAAGGGGTAGGCGAAGAGGAAGTAGGCGTCGGTGACACCGCGCAGGAAGTCGTAGCCTATGCCAAAGCTGAGGTTGAAGCGGCTGAAGTGGTTTTCCGCGAGCATGGCGAGGTAATGCGGCCACATCTGGCGGTCGTAGAACCAGGGCTTGTCTTCGATCTCGCTGGTGAAGAGGCGCTGGACGCTGCGGACGGCGTTGGCGGGCCGCCCCGCGGTAGATTGCGGCAGGGCGGGGGCGCCAGCCAGGACGCCGGCGGTTAGGAGAAAGTTGCGGCGGTTCACAACCGGATTGTACTGCTTATTGAGAACGAGTCAATTTGTGTATGCCCGGTTTCAGGAACCGTTCGCGAGAGTGTGCGCGCCGGGCAGCTCGGCTTGGCAACGCGCAAGAAAAATGGAAGGCGCGGCGGGAGTTGAACCCGCATTTTCTCGTTAGAAGCGAGTAGCCCTGTCGGTTGGACGACGCGCCCATTAATATTCCCCCGGCGAATCGAACGCCGATCCCAGGCTTAGCAGGATGCTGAAAAGACTCTCACAGGCTGAAGCCTGTGCCACCAACTGCCGTTAAGTCATTGATAACCGGTGGCACAGACTTTGGTCTGTGGCCCGTTAGGAGTCCCGTGTCTTGTCCCTTAGACGAGGGGAATGTTGGTGAGAGCGGCGGGAATCGAACCCGCCCGGTCCTGATTAAAAGTCAGGGGCCTCTCCTATTCGGCATCGCTCTCGAAGCTGGTCCCGGGCCGGAGAATCGAACTCCACTGTGCCTCTTTGTAAGAGAGGTCTCCGCTTCCAGCGGAGTTGCCCGGCATGGTCCCTCCCCTTGGTGTCGATCCAAGATCCAGGCGCTAATCTGGCGCGACCGCTTATATAAGGCGGCTTGAGGCACCGGCCTCCCGAGAGGGATGCGAAATGGCTCCGGGGGCAGGAATCGAACCTGCGCGTAAGCACGTTAACAGCGTGCTGCCTTCCCAGCTTGGCTACCCCGGAATGAAATTGGTGCGCCGGGTGGGACTTGAACCCACACATCGTCCGATTAAGAGTCGGGAGCTTTAATCCAATTTAGCTACCGGCGCATTGGTACGGGCGAGGAGAATCGAACTCCCATCGAGAGATTGAAAGCCTCCCATCCTGACCTTTAGACGACACCCGCAAAACCTGGCAGGGCCGGGGAGAATCGAACTCCCGTCGAAACCGTGAGAAGGTTCCATCCTTGCCGCTAGAAGACGGCCCCGTGGCGCGATGGAAGGGAGTCGAACCCTCCTAGTCCTGATAGACAGTCAGGTACCTTTGCCGCTCGGCCACCACCGCGGATGCTTCCATGGGTGTTCGCGAATCCGCGCACCGGCCGCTACACCGCACCGCGTTAGCGCTCGGGGCACCCATGAAACTTGGTCCAGCCTCCCGGAGTCTAACCGGGATTTCAGCGTTCGGAGCGCTGCGTCCTGTACGATTGGACGAAGGCCGGATAATCTGGTACGCCCGGTAGGATTTGAACCTACAAGTCTCTCGGTTCGTAGCCGAGTGTCCTAGTCCGTTGAACGACGGGCGCGTGAAACCTTGGTTGACGGTAGTGGACTCGAACCACTGTTAGCGGAGTCAGAGTCCGCCGTCCTGGCCGCTGAACGAACCGCCAATGGCAGGGGGTGAGCGAGTCGAACGCCCGAAGCCAGCTTCAAAAACTGGCGGCTTACCGCTAACCGAACCCCCCGTAAAACTGTGCGGCGGTTCGCGGACCCAATTACTCCGCTGCGATTGCTTGCCATCCCCGCCGCAGTAGCAAGATTGGTCCGGTGGATGGGAGTTGAACCCACGTCTGGAGAGCCACAATCTCCCGTCCTGGCCGCTAGACGACCTCCGGCATAAACGCTGGCGCCGTCGCTACGAATCGAACGTAGGTTACGGGCTTTTCAGGCCCGCGCCTGACCTCTCGGCCACAACGGCTTGGTGGAAAAGGTGGGAATCGAACCCACATCTACTGGGTGCAGGCCAGTGATCCTTCCGTTGAACGACTTCCCCATTGGTAGCGGGTATCGGAGTTGAACCGATCTGTGCAGCTTATGAGACTGCCGACTGAGCCGCTAGTCTAACCCGCAATAAAAACTTGGTGCGCCCGCACTGACTCGAACAGTGGTTCCTCGCTAATCGGGCGAGTGTCCTTGCCGCTAGACGAAAGGCGCATGGAGCCGATGCTGGGAATCGAACCCAGGTCGGTCGCTTACCAA
>JBEKPZ010000124.1:0-19916 GCA_049520215.1 Bryobacteraceae bacterium
CCGTAGTCCGATATCTGGCCGTTCTCGAACGCAGCCTTGATTTCGTGAATGCCGTCCTCCAGGGTCTTGGAACAGGTGAAGCCGAGGTGGCCTTTGATTTTCTCAAAGGAGACACGGTAACTACGGCGGTCGGAATTCTCGATGTGCTCGACGCGCGTATTGGGGAAGAACTTCACCAGCTTGGCCGCCACATCCGTCAGTGTGTAGTTCAGCCGGCTGTCGCCCACGTTGTAGATCTGACCGCCAACCAAGCCGACGGGCGCCTGCAACACGCGCACGATGGCTGCGGCGGCATCGGCGACGTGCAGGAACGGCCTCCACTGTTCGCCGTTATAGATGGTGACAACCCTCTCTTTCAGGGCCTTCGCCGTAAGCAGATTGACCACCAGGTCGAATCGCGGACGGGGTGACAACCCGAAGATGGTAGCGAAGCGCAGGATAGTGGGATGGAAGCTGCTATTCGCGGCAGCCAGCAGCGCTTGCTCGGAATCGACCTTGGTATCGGCGTAGAGCGAGATCGGCTGGACCTGGGAGTTTTCGTCCATCACCTGCTCGGAGGCGCCATACACGCTGCAACTGGAGGCAAAAATGAAGCGCTGGACTTGTTCGCCCTTAGCGATTTCCACCATCATGCGGGTGGCTGCGTAGTTGATCTCCTGCGCGGTCTTGTGATCCTGGTCGCAAGCCGGGTCGCCGACTATGGCGGCCAAATGAATCACCGCGCCCGCGCCGCGCATGGCGCTCACCACGTCCTGTATGTTGCGGCAGTCGCCGCGCGTGAACTCCAGACGCGGATGGCCGAACACGTCTTCGATGGCTGACGCGCCGTAGACCAGGTTGTCCAGCACCCGCACGCGGAATCCGCGCTTGAGTAGCATGCGCACCACAATCGATCCGATGTAACCCGCGCCGCCCACCACCAAAACCAGGTTGCCGCGCGGCACGCTAGCGGGACGCTCCGCTTTTTCGTGCTCAAACAGCGTATGCTTCAGCCAACGGACACCCGGCGTGCCGAGAATCACCAGCGTCGCAAAAATGACAGCGGCCATGCGCGGCAGAGTCTGCGAGTCTGGCAGCAAGAAACTAGCGGACAACATGCCCAGCGCCGCGATGCTGGCGCTCGATGCCGCTCGGCGCAATGCCAAGGCCGTGGTGTAAGTACGGGAAGTCGTATATAGGCCACTGAGAGCGTAGAAGCCGGGGAAAAGAATCGACAAAGGCAGAAACAACGTGACGTAATAGTGACGCAGATCGGCCAATCCCATGCGCACGGAATGTTCGGAGCCGGTCTGTAACTGCAGAGCCACTACCATCAGCGCGGCCAGCATGGCTATCTGCACGATGAGGAAGTCTGCAATCACGCGCAGCGTAATGCGGAGGAAACCTGAAACAACGTTCGCCGGTTTCATTTCAATAGTCCACCATTTCTTGTCAACTTGTTAGTCATCTGCGCGTTAATCGCCCACCGCAGCCATCGCTGCCCATACGTGCTTGCGCGATTTCCGGGCAATCTGCCGGACGGTCTTGGCGACGTACTCCACCTGATCCTCGGTCATGGCCGGGAACAGCGGCAGAGAAATCAAGCGGGGATAGAGAGCCAGAGCCCTTGGGCAATGGTTCTGGCGCAGTTTGGCGCGCGACGCGAAAAACGGATGCAACGGAATGGGAATGAAATGGACGCTCGTCCCCACGCCGCGATCTTTAAGCTGTTCGATGAACTCGTCGCGTCCGATGGCCAGCCGCTCGAGGTTGAGACGCAATGTGTAGAGGTGCCATGCGTGCCGGCAGTCCGGCTTCTCGGGCGGCCGCTCCACTTCCTCGACATCCGCCAGAAGGCTGTTGTACAGATCCACGAACCGGGTGCGGGTTTCGATAAACCCTTCCAGCTTTCTCAGTTGATGAATCCCAATGGAAGCCTGAATGTCGCTCATGTTGTACTTGTAGCCGGACTCCAGTACTTCGTAGCCCCAGTGTCCGCGGTCGGAGTAGCGGTTCCAGGCATTCTTGCTGATTCCGTGCAGAGACAGGATCTTCATCCTGGAAGCCAGTTCTTCGTCATGCGTAAGAACCATGCCTCCCTCGCCCGTAGTGAGATTCTTCACCGCATAAAAGCTAAATACCGAAGCGGCGCTATGTTCGCCGGTCAGCGGACTCGCCGCGCCGGCGTGCCCGCCCTTGTAGAAAGCGCCCGCCGCGTGCGCGCAATCTTCAATCACGTCGAGCCCGTGCCGCCTGGCCAGGAACCAGATGGCGTCCATGTCGCACGGCAACCCGGCGAAGTGCACGGGGACGATGGCGCGCGTCTTGTCGGTGATCCGCGATTGAATGGAGGCGGGATCGATATTCCCGTCCGGTCCCACGTCCGCCAGCACAGGCGTCGCGCCCGTGTGGATAATCGTGTTGACTGTCGCGCAGAAGGTCAGCGGGGTGGTAATCACTTCCATCCCCGGGCCGATATTCAGCGCGGCCAGCGCCAGGTGCAGTCCCGAGGTGCACGAATTTACGGCCAGCGCGTGCGGAACATTTGCATAAGCGCTGAATTCCTGCTCGAACTGAGCGGTCCGGGGACCGGTAGTAAGCCAGCCGGATTTGAGCGTGCGAACCACTTCATCGATTTCTTCGTCCCCGATGCTGGGGCGGTGATAGGGTACTTGAACACCCGATTGCATAATAAGTCCTCCAGTGAAGTTGATAAATGAGCGGCCGGGTTAACGCCGGGCGAATGCGCGGAACACCAGGCCCGCGGTCGCCAGAACGATTTTGGCGTCCGTGAATACAGTGCGCCCGCGCAGGTAATCGAGATCCATGCGCAGCTTGCGGTCCATTAAGTGGGTCAAGTAATAGTCGTATGGATGCACGCCTTCGGGAATGGTCTCGGACTCATCGTCGCTATCGAGCTGTACCTTTCCAGTAACGCCTGGCTTGACCGCGAGTACTACGCGTTGGCCGGGAGTATAAAGCGCCACGATCTCGGGCGACTCCGGCCGCGGCCCGACCAGCGTCATGTCGCCCAGCAGAAGATTGAAGAACTGCGGCAGTTCATCGAGCTTGGTCTTGCGCAGGATACGGCCCAATGGTGTCACTCGCGGGTCGTTCTTGCCGGTAATCGGGCCCATTTTCGCCGCGCCGTTGATCATGGTGCGGAACTTCCACATCCGGAACTTTCGTCCCTCTTTGCCCGCCCGCCAACCGCCATAAAAGGGGTTGCCGGGCGACGAGATGAAGACGGCCAGCATGATCGCCACCAGGAGCGGACTCAAGGCGGCGAGCGCCACTAAGGCGACCACGATGTCAACTAACCTGCGCATATATAGATTGCCGATCCGATTAACGCGAGATCCGGGTGAAGAAAGACTTGCTGGTGGCGAGTTGCACGGCGCCCGGAAGAAACCAGCGGAAACCCGCGAGAAAACCTAATCCCCAGGAGAAGTGATACACGGTGAACACGGCCGGCAGATAGGGGAGCGTAGCCCAGCCTGATTTCCGGGCGGCGGCGACGGATGCGCCCACGTTAGCCGCGGCGTATGTCAGAACCAGCGCCAGCCACAAGCGGCTGACTAGCGCGAATTCCCTGGCATCGGTGGCAGCCGTGACGATCGCCGCCGCGAACAACAGGAAGTGCGTCAGCACG
This sequence comes from Bryobacteraceae bacterium, assembly GCA_049520215.1. Taxonomy (GTDB): domain Bacteria; phylum Acidobacteriota; class Terriglobia; order Bryobacterales; family Bryobacteraceae; genus Bog-159. The sequence continues at coordinate 3,632 of JBEKPZ010000124.1, forward strand.
AACGTTACCGGCACCAGGTGCCGCCACGACCCTGGTAGCCTGTGCTTGCGCACCACCGCCGCTTTCCAAAAGCCGTACTGGAAGTATTGGAGGAACAGAGCCGGGAGAGTAGCTCGGGGCGAATACCAGGACACGATATCCGGACTTTGCCAGATCTTCCCGCCGGCCCGGGTCAGCCGTAAGTTCAACTCATCGTCCTGATTGCGCACCAGCGACTCGTCGAAAAGTCCGAGGCGCTCCAGCGTCTCTTTGCGCCAGCATCCGTAAGGCACCGTGTCGATCCAGCCTTCGTAATTCTCGTCGTGGAATCTGGCGCCGGTTGAAAACGGCGAATGATACGCAGCAGCGAAAGCGCGCGCGCGTGTCCCTTCGGCGCGAGTCCGCGCCGGACCACCCACGTTATCCGCGCCGGTGCGCTCCAGTTCCGCCACGCATCGCCGGCAATAGTCGGGCGCGTAAGAGGTGTGGGCATCCATGCGAATGACGATGGCGCCGCGTGCCGCGCGAATGGCGGTGTTCAGGCCCGGCGACACCACACCCCGCGGATTATCGACGATGCGCAACTGCGGATGGCGCGCGCCATACTCGCTCAGGATCTCGCGCGTGCCATCGCCGCTCATGCCGTCGGCGATGATCGCTTCCCATGTCATCCCGGACATATCCTGCTCGAGCAGCGAGTCCATGAACTGGCGAATGTGTCTTTTCTCGTTGCGGCAGGCCACAATGATCGTCAGTTGTACTGTATCCGCGGCTGTCATGAACGGCTCCGCTGCCACACGGCCGGAACTCCGGTCCGGGGACAATGCTCGTTTAGGGCCTCTTGATATAAACCGATATAACTCCGGCCGACCACTTCGGCGGCGAAATGCCGCGCGACGTGCGCCCGGCCGTGGTTCCCCATCGTGCGCCCAAGTTCCGGGTCGCGTAGAAGCCGAAGCAGAGCCATCGATAGAGCGCGGGCATCTCCGGGTTCGCAGAGTAATCCCGTGACTCCCGGGACGATTACTTTCGGGACGGCGCCCACCGCGGTGGCCACCACCGGTCTTGCCGCGGCCAGGGCTTCCAACAGACACATGGGCATGGCTTCCTGGAAGGATGGCAGCACCGCGATGTCCAGCGAGGCATAGATGGCGGGCATATCGTCTCGTCGCCCGGCAAAGACAACCTTGGAGGCGATGCCCAGTTTCAGGGCCAGCGCTTCCCATTCGCCGCGGGCCGGGCCCTCGCCAACGAACACGAACTTCGCTCCTGGAAACGAGGCGAGCACGGCCTGTGCGGCAGCCAGGAGGACGGCGCCTCCTTTGCCGGGCACCAGCCTTCCCACGAAGCCGACCAGCCGGTCCGAGCCGGCGTCAAGATCCCCACGCAGCGACGGCGCGGCCTCGCGGAAGGGCTCCATATCGACGCCGTTGGGGATCGTCTTCAACTTGCGGGCCGGAACCTTCCAGCGGCGCAGAATCTCGGCCACCGGACCGGAAGCCGTGGCGACTCGGTCAAAATGACGCAACGCCAACCGGTCGATTGCGGCATAGGCGCGCATGCTCGGCAGGCGGCTGGGCCAGTTGTGGCACGTCGCCACAAGGGCCACGCGATCCGGCCAGGCAGCCACCGCGCCATATACATCGGCCTTGTAACCATGCGAATGCAGCACATCCACACCGTGGGCTTCCACTAACTCACGGATGCGGCCCACTGTCTTCCAGTCCCACCGGCCCGAGCAAGCCACAGCCTCCACCTGGAGACCGGACTGCGCCGCCCGTTTTTCCAATTCGCCCGCGTGCGAGCGAGCATCGCGGAAGACGCCGACCAGGCTGCGACAGCCGAGTCCCGGCAATGTTCGCGCCAGCGCCAGCAGCATGCTCTCGGCGCCGTAGTATCCCTCGCTGCTGATTAACTGAAGAATTGTCACGGAGTGTTGCTCTCGCCGGCTTAGCAGGATGCTGCAAAAGGCTCCCACAGGCTGAAGCCTGTGCCACCAACTCCCGCTAAGTCATTGATAACCGGTGGCACAGACTTTAGTCTGTGGCCCCGAATGAGCGATCTTTATGGCTTTTTCAGCATCCTCTAGGAAGCCGGTTTGACTTATGCTTGGCTAAGGACCGCTTCGCGGCGCGGTTTCGCCGGCACGCGCCGTTCGGTTCGCATGGCGCGCCAGGCCTTCCAGAACACGTTGTATTGGAACATCGCCGGCGAGAACCGGCCTGTCAGCCCCACCACGCTCTGCTCACACACGTTGACTCGCGGGATAGCCATCGGGTCGCTGCTGCTGGTCCAGGCTCCTCTTTCGGTGGTGAATGCCGCGGCGAAACCCTCTTCGGCCAGGATTTGCCGCGTCGCCGCGGAGGTGTTCCCATTCGGATAAGCGAATAAGTTGCAACTCCGGCGCAGCGCCGCTTCGATGGCGCGTTTCGACTCGCGAACCTCCTGGCGGGCAGTCTGTGGGGGCACCGTCGTCAGGATCTGGTGGGTAAGTGTATGACAGCCAACCCTGATACCCGCCGCATCCATTTCCCGAATCTCATCCCACGACACAGTTCGGTCGCCGTTGTAAGTATCCCCGCCATCGACCGGCGCATGCAGTTCGTAAAGGCGGGCGATATACTGCTGGCGGTGTTCCGTGGAGTAGGTCTTCAAGGTCTCGATGAGCGACTCGATTTCCGCGCCGGAAACCGGTGGGGAGGCCTCCCCCAGCAGTGAGGCAATCGCTTCCGGCCAGAATGGGAGAGTGCGCCCGATCAGCCCGGGACAAATAAACACAGTCGCCGGCATCCCACAGTTGCGCATGACAGGCAGCGCATTGGTGTAGTTATCCTTCCAGCCGTCGTCGAATGTGAACATCACGCGCAGCTTGCCTGCTCCCGCTGCGGTCGCCCGCTCGAAATCCACCGCTTCATATTGCCTGGCGGCGTATGCCGCGAGATTCTCGAACGTTCGGCGGCGAACCACGATCCCCGGCAAGCTGCAGGTGAGCCGGGATTCCGCATCGTCGAGGACACGGTGGAACGTCAACACCATGACTGCGCCGCGGCGGCGCAATTGGCGCTGCGCCCACCACAGACATCCGCTTGCTTGTAACAGGCGCGCCCACACCAGTTGGAGACTTGGGCGGGCCTTCCCGGCGAGGCTCATCACTTGGCCGCCCTGGTTCCTTCCTTGCCCCGCGCCCCAGTCTGATAGTAATGGTAACTTGGCGATCCGCGCTTCCAAAGGAACCAATCCTCCACGTCGTTGATCAGAACTCCGATCAGTTTGCCTTTCACTTTGGCCAGAGCGTTCGTCAACTGAGGCCGGCTGGTGTGGTCGGGGCGCACCACCAGGACCACCCCATCGCAATTTGCGGCGATCAGATCGTAGTCCGCCACGGCTTCCACCGGAGGAGAGTCCACAATCGTCCGCCGGAACTCTTCCCGCAATCTGACCAGGAGCGCACGCCAGTTGGAGCAATCGAGTAACTCGGTCGGATTCACCTCCGCCTGGCCGGCGGGCAGTACATAGAAGTTGGGCAACTGCTCCACGCGGAGCATGGCATCTTCCAGCTCGCACGTGCCGGCAAGCACCTCCGCCAGGCCGGGCGATTTGGGTATGCCCAGGCGTTCATGCACCTTGGAAAGGCGCAGGTCCGCATCGATCAGGATGACTTTATCCTCGCTCTTGTGCGCCAGCGCCGCCGCCAGATTCACCGAAGTGACCGTCTTTCCATCGCCCATGCCAGGACTGCAGATCACGGTAATGGACGATCCCGGAACTTGATGGAAGATCTTGGTGCGGATGATTCTGTATTGCTCGGCTGCCCGGCGGTCCTCTTGCTTGGGCGACAGCAGCGGGCTTGAGTCTGAAATGCGGAAGGATACCGGCCTGACCGCTGGCATATCGGCGAGCCCGGCTATCAGCGGCATCTCAGGCGCTTCCACCCAAACTTCCTCGGCCGGTTTCGTCCTGTCGTGGCTGACTTCGCGTTGCGGCCGCGGGACGACCTGCGGCTCTTCGAAGATGCTCTCCACCACGGAGGCTGCCGCCGCTCGCCGTCCGTGAACCGGCCTCGCCTGCTTATGGCGGACAGGCGGCGCTTCGCGCACGCCGTCCAGGCACTGCAAGACCAACTCCGGAATGTCGCCGTTGGCGGTTTTCAGCGCGTTCAATATCTTGCCCATAGTGTCACCTCCGCTTACCGGCCGGACGCACTTAGCTTGTTTCTCGGCGAACGTGTGTGAACACCCGCGATAGACTCGGAATCCTCGAAGGCTTCCGCCGCGCCATCAAGCAAATCGAGTTCCACCGAACTTTGGCTCACGTGGCTCGCCTCTACCACCTGGCTCTGCTCCCCGAATGCCACCATGAGCGCGTTGTCGCAAACCACATTGATCAAGCGCGGAATGCCTTGCGACACCCGGGCCGCCAGTTCCACGGCCTGCGGGGAAAACGGCGCGCGCTCCCTGCCCCCGGCCCGCGCCCACCTGCAAGCGATATACCGGCCTACTTCCGCCGCTGCCAACGGCCGCAGCGACACCCGCAGCGAAACGCGTTGCTTCAATTGCGCGCAATCGTCGCGGTTCATCGTGGCGGCTAACTCATTCTGGCCGGCGAGAATAATCTGCAGCAACTTTTCGGAACGCCTTTCCAGGTTGCCCAGCAGCCGTACTTCCTCCAACGCATCCGTGCTCAACTTGTGGGCCTCATCCACGACCAGCGCCGCGATCTTGCCTTCTGTCTGCGTTTGCAGCAGGTACTTCTCCAACCGCGCCAGCCGCTGCGGCTTGCTCGCCGGAATCTCTCGAATGCCGAAGCCCAGCAGCACTGTCTCCATGAACTCCGCCGAGGTGAACGTGGGGTTGACGATGGATGCAAACTGGACCCGGCTGGGAGGCAGCCCCAGAACCGCGCGGGCCAGCAGCGTCGTTTTTCCGGTGCCCGCGTGCCCCAGCAGCAGGATCAGCCCTTTACGTTCCAACAGACCGTAACAAAGCACGGCCAAAGCTTCGCGGTGCGAATCCGTGAAATACAGCATGGACGGATCCGACGTCAGGCTAAAAGGTTTCTTTTTGAGACCAAACGACTCAAGATACATAGCGGCTTAGACCTGCGGAATCTCGACCATCATCTTCGGTACCCTGCCGACCACGACTGTGCCGGCCGGCAGCTCCCATTCGCCCAGGAAAACGTTCCGTCTGGTTTCCAACAGAAAGGCGATGCCGGCGGCCAGCGCCAGTGACAGCATGACTCCGCCAGTCATGAACACCGGCCGATTCGGGGATGTCGGCTTTTCCGGCACGCGCGCGGCATCCAGCATCACGAAGCGTTCCGCCTTTTGCCAGCGTTCCATGTTTGCCGCCATTTCCGCCGCCAGCTTCTTGTCGAGCAGAGACTTATAGTTCGCCTTACTGGCCTCGTAGTCGCGGGTAAGGCTGGCCAGTTGCTGCTCTCGCATAGGCAGCTTGTCCATCCGGCCCTGGACGGCGCCCACATCGCGCAACACCCTTTCCCGCCTCTTCTCGAGGTCTTGGATTTCGCGGTCGGTCAGAGCGATCTGGGCCTTAAGAGTTGCTACCTTCTCCTTCTCAGTCACAAGTGTAGGATCGCTGTTCGCCAGGGCCGCTGCGCTTGGCGCTCTTTTGTCATTGGATGCCGTGGCATCGCCCGCCCCCTGGGCCGCTTCCTGCCTTACCGCCTTCTCCAGCGCCGCCTGCTCCTGCACCAGCACCTGGACGTCCGGGTAGTTATCGCGGTAACGCAGCCGGAGATCGGCGAGCTTTGCGCGAACGCGTTCCAGGTCCGCGCGCGGCCCCCGCAAAAAAGGCTGCCCTGGTCCGGTCGCCATGCCGGGAGACGAGTCCAGCGCCGCTTGCCGCCGGGCCAGGTCCTGCAGCCGGCTGACGCTGTCCTCGGCCATTGCCAGCGAGCTCGCCAGAATAAGCTTGTTCTGTTGGGCCCTTCCGATGGAGTCCTGAATGCCCACTAACTCCGTCTTGTTCTGCCCGTTCGCCGCTAACATGCCCACCTCCTGCTCGGGCAGTTCGCCGTTATAAGTCACCTTGAATTCACGGAGCTTGGCTTCCTGCTCCTGTAAATTCGTCTTGGCGGTTTCGAGCTGGCTTTCCAGGAACTGCGAAGTGCCGTTGGCTTCCTGCTCCCGCTCGCGCAGATTCTCGGTGCTGAAGAAGTCGCCGACCTTGTTCGCCACCAGGGCAGCGATCTTAGGCGAAGACGCACGGTACGACACGCGGAAGGCGCCCGGCCGGTTGGCGCTCCATCCCCGCTCCAGGCCGATGGTAATATCGTGGCGCATTACTTCCAGGACTTCTTCCCTGGTCCGCTTCTTCCGCAGCCCGGGATACAGATTCAATTCCTGGATCAGGCTCCACAGACGCTCGCGGCTGAGCACCTGCTGTTTGAGTTGATCCAGCCGCGCTTCCAACCCGGTCTGGACGGTCGGCGCCACGAAGTTCTCGGGAATCTTCTGCGTTTCAACCACGATCAGCGCATCGGCCGTGTAGACCCGCGGCAAACTGAGCAGGAAGGCCGTGCTCAGCGCGATGCCCACCAGCCACAGCACGCCAATGAACGCCTTCCACTTCCATAGCGCCCTGGTCACCGATCGCGCCGACAATGCGGGATGACTAGCTTGCAGTTGAAGAACGCTCACAACGATCTCCTCACAGTCGCATAACTTAGGCCCGCCGGCTGGCATGCCGGCATGTATTCTCCGCTTCTTGAGTAAGCCGGCCTGCTGGGCTCCGCCCAATCGTTCTCGATCTCCACCGTGACGGAGCGCTGCAGCATCTCGACCGATACCACCAGCCGGCTGCGATTCTTGGAGGCGATTACGATACCCTCCACGCCCGCCAACGGTCCGCGATTGATGTAAACGAACTGGCCGGCCTTGAGGAACGGCCAAGGCGCCACTGGCAAACCCGATTCGACAAGTCTTTGGATAGCCGCGATCTCGCAGTCCTCGACCGGAACGGCGCACTTGCCGATACCGACGATAGACGCTACACCCGGCGTGTTCAATAAAGGTACGCGCTGGCGCAAATCCATCCTGCAGAACAAATAGCCCGAAAACAGCGCGCACTCCACAACCTTCGTGCGATCCGACCAGCGGCGCTTCGATAGGTACGACGGCAAGAAAACCTCGTATTCCTTTTGGCGCAGGCTCTGGGCCACGATGCGTTCGAAGTTACTTCGCACCGCGACAGCATACCAAACAGCGTCGAGCATAATCGGTTCCTCTAAGCTCCCTTTTCCAGCGTGGCGTCAAGCTTCTTGTTGCTCACGACCTCGGTAAGGCCTTGGATCGTTCCGGACAACCCCGCAATCAACCCGCTCAAGGCAGTCACTCGCTCGGTCAAACCGGTAAGAGTGTAGCCGCGCTCCTCGGCGACCAGGATCTCCAGTCCGGAGCGCGCCAGGTCCGAAATGCTTCGTACCCCTTGCGACCGGCAGAATGCCATGTACCTTTCAAACTCCGCTTCGCTAACGCGGAAATAGACGACTTTTGTCCGGCTTCGAGTCAGACTCATTACAGCCCCGCAAATACTCCCGATGAAATCTCTGGCCTCGCGCACTCTAGACACGAGATCCGCTCTAGCGATTGTTTATTTCTTATATTCAATTTCGAGTTGGCTCTATTATTTATTTGATCTTCCTGCTGGCATCAAGGCAGCCTTCGGCCCCTTCTGTCACATGGACTGTGTTCTCTGAGTTCCCCGTGCAGACGCGAGGTGGCGGCTGAATCTGTATCATCGCCGACTTTATTACAGTTGTCAATGCGTTACGTTGCATCGCCAAGTACCCTGCATCCTATGCTTTAGAGTCCTAGTACGAGTATGCCCTAGGACCAGAATCCGGGCCTTGTCAACCCATATTAATGGTCAGTTTACGGTTTTTTTGGATTTGTTCCCGCGAGTTGGTAATTAAACACCGATTTCTATTGCTTGTGAGGGTCTTGGAGTACTAATGAGAGCCTTAGAACCAGATCGTAGACTTTCGCCGGCGGCCTGCGCGATCCGCGCGTGGGTAAGGGTCTGGCGGATCTTTCTAAGGTATGCCTGACTCGTTCTAAGGATCGACGCCGACTGTTCCGGAGTTCTGCGCGGCGGTACTGCGAGTTTTGGCGGAGTTTGCCAGGCGTGCGCTTTGGCACTGGCCCTCTGCGGCGGCACCCGGTAAAGAGTGCCAGGAAGCGATTACCCTCTACAAATTTTCGGGGACCGGACGCTCCCACGCAATCCATTTGAATTCAGCGGCATCCGGCGCAGGCCCGAACTGGCATACCGATTGCGTCCTGGCGGCATTAACCCCCGGATACCCGAGAGTTGTCCATGGAGAGGTTGACTGGCCATCTTCCGCTACCAGAATGTAGTACTCGAATGCAATGCCGCGAATGAAAGGAAAGGCGCTCATGCGTGCTCGAACCGGATCTTTGAGGCTCTTTTGTTTTTTTCTGCTGGCGTGCGGAGGACTGCTCGCACAGGCGCCCGTCCTGTTCTTCAGCGACATTGCCAGCGGACCCAACACCGGGGGCGAGAATGGCAACGGCGCCTACGTTACGATTTACGGCAATTATCTGGGCGCGTCCCAAGGTGCTTCCACCGCTACGGCCGGTGGCGGCTCAATGGGCAACTGCCCGGTGTGGGGCGCCGCCTGGCTCTGGTACCAAAAGATCACGTGCCAGCTCGGCCCGAATGCCGCTACCGGCAGCCTCATCGTCACCGTCAATGGGCAGGCCTCCAACCCCCTGCCGTTCACGGTCGCGCCCGGCAACGTCTATTTCGTCGCCACCAGCGGCAGCGACAACAATTCCGGCGCCTTCGCCGCGCCGTGGCGCACTCTGCTCAAGGCCCGCGGCGCGATGCTGCCTGGGGACATCACCTATGCCATGGATGGCGTGACGCAATCCACCGACGATGGCACCGGTTGGGACGCCGCGTTTCTGCTCTCCGGTGGTGGTCAGGGAAACTGGTGTTCGGCGGCGAGTTTGCCGCGGGCGTTGGCGGCCTATCCGGGGGCCACGGTCACCATCGGCAACCCCAGTGGCGGATTGCCGGATTACGGCCTCAGGACCAGCGATTGTCAAGGCAACTGGGTGTTCTCGGGATTCGGCTTTCGAGGACAGACTCCGGCGCTATCCGGCAGCGGAAGCAACTATCGTTTCACCGGCAGCGATATCACCTGTCCCTACACGCAGGGGACCGGCGGAGGCGCGTGTTTCCAGACCTCGCAGGCGAGTTACGTTAATTTCTACGGTAACCACGTCTACAATGCGGGCACGGCCAATGCCTCGGCGCTCTTCCAGGCGGTCTATTTCTCCACCGATAGCAATGATATCGACGTGGGTTGGAACCTGGTCGAGTATGTGCATGGCTGCCGCGGCCTGCAGGTGCATTCCTCCCCGCTGGGCAGCGGCGGCGCGCAAGATCCAACAGGCCACGATCAATACGATATTTCGATACATGACAATACCATCCACGATACGCAGTGCGACGGCATGATCGTAGACACGGTGGATCCTTCCCAAGGGCCTATCACCGTTTACAACAACGTCATCTACAACGCCGGGATGGGGCCCGGCAATCCGGAGGGCACCGGTGGTTGGAACTGTATCAACATTCCCGGCAGCACCGAGAATGGCCCCGCCGGGAGCGGCACGGTGGAAGTCTTCAACAACACCCTGTTCGCCTGCGGCACGTTCGCGAGCCCGCCCTACGGCAGCGACAACAATGCGGTTGCGGAGAATGGCGGCGAGGCTCCCGGCGCCCCGCCTATCTACGTTCACATCCGCAACAACCTGATGGATTCGGTGCCGACAACGCTTTTCCCGGGCGGCGTGCCCTATGTGGTCGTCTGGGATCCAGTTACCGGCGAACCCTGCGCCAACTCGCAGGATTGTCCGTGGCTCTTCGGAACCAACAACCTGATGTACGGCGCGGGCAACCCTGTCACCGACCTCGCCCAAATTACCGGGTCGGTGAGCGCCGACCCATTGGTGGTTAGCACATCACTGCCCGATTTGCACCTCACCGCGGGCAGCCCGGCGATCCAGGCGGGAGCCGTGATCGGTGCGATCGGCGTGTTTGGCGTCGACAATACCGGACGTGACCATGACGGACTGCTGCGCAGCGCGGTGCCCGCGATCGGAGCCTATGAGCTGAACGGAAGTTCCGGTGGGAACCCGTCGGTAAGTATCAACCCGCCGCAAGCGACGCTGACAGCGGGGCAAGCGCAGCAGTTCAGCGCTACGGTCACCGGCAGCGGCAACACCGCCGTCGCCTGGTCCATGAACCCTGTCTTTGGAACGCTTTCTTCCACGGGCCTGTATACCTCGCCGGCCAGCGTTCCGAGTCCGGAGTCCGTCGCCATCACCGCTACCTCCCTGGCCAACCCCGCCGCGTCGGCGGCCGCGATCGCCCTCGTGAATCCGAGTTCGGTTTCGGTGGCCGTCAATCCAGCCGCCGCCACCCTTGGCGCCAGTCAGTCCATGCAGCTCGCCGCGCAGGTGACCGGCGCCGCCAATACCGCGGTGACTTGGTCCATGACTCCGGCCATGGGGAAGCTATCGGCATCGGGGCTGTATACGGCGCCGGCCAGTAGCACGGCCACTCGGGCAGTGACAGTCACGGCCACTTCCGTGGCGGATTCCACCAAGAGCGCGGCGGCTAGTATCACGTTGCTGCCGGCCGGCCAATTCTCCATTTCCTATACCCTGGTGGGCAGTACTGCTGTGCAAGTGAGCTGGACTGCGCCCAGCGGCCGGCCTGCCAACGACTGGATCGGTCTTTCGTCAGTGGGCGCTCCGGGCTACTGGTACACCTGGAGCCAGAATACCGGTGGGGCCGCTGCCGGCAGCGTGGTGGTGAATCTGCCCGCGTCTCCGGGGATCTGGGTGTTCCGCTATTGTATCGGGAGCGGCTGCACAATCGCCGCCGCCAGTGCGCCGCTTGCAGTGGGTGTCTCCGGCTTCACTGTCAGCGCGTCGCCGGGCACGGTCGCCTCAGGCGCCTCGCTCACCGTCGCCTGGACGGCTCCCGCAGGGCGCCCTGCCGGCGATTCCGTCGCGTTGTTCCGCGCCGGAGTGAGTAACACAAATCCGGCCGCGGTCTACGATGTCAGCGGTTCCGGCGGAACATTCACCATGCCGGCCCCGAAGACTGCCGGCCAGTACCGGTTCCGCTATCTGTTGGGCGGAAGCGGTTGGATCACCGCGGCCCTGGGGCCGGTGATTACGGTGCAATAGTCTATTGCGGCGCGTTGATCACAATCGTGGTTGACAGGTACGGATTGTGAATATTCGTCGCGGGATCGCTGACCAAGCCTTGGAAATCCACGAGGATCGGGAATACCGAGGGAGGGAAGCCCGTGGGAGGCTGCCCTGGGTTCTTAGGGACCACCGCGTTGATCTGCCACAAGCCGACGAAACAGGGCGCCAGGCCAGAGTAAGTGACCTGGGCCACGGTTGTGCCGATGACCACCTCCGGCTGCGGCCCGGTCTGAAGCCCTCCGGAACAGTCGGCCTGGCCGTCCGGCGGAAAGTTCGACACCTGCCCCTGCCCCGTCAGAAAGAGTTGGATCGTGGACCCCGGCTGCGCCGGATGGGCTGTGCCGTTCACTGTGTTATCGCACCCGCCATTCACTATGTTGCAGTTCAATGCGGCGACCTGCCCAGGGGATGGTGTCAGCCCACTCGGGTTGCTGCAAGGCGTGGTGCAGGACTCGATGAAGAATCCCGGCGCAGCCACGTTCATGACCAACGTTCCGCTGCCCAGCACTTGGGAAGTCGATGCATTGACCACCTCCAACTGGGCTGTTCCCGACGTGGGAGCTTCGAACGGCACCACGAAATTGATCTGGCCCGGAGCTACGAACGTTAAGGGCGAGTAGGCGAACCCCTGAGTGAACGCGCCCGCGGTGGGCTGACCGTTGGGCGGGCAGGCGACTCCCGTGGCGCAGCTCACCAGCACCTCAATCCCGCCTAACGCGGTGGGTACGGGCGTAGCGGTATTAGTAGTCGCGGTCACCGGAAAGAAAACAGGGCCAAACGGGAACAGGGTTCCGTAGGCTCCTGGCGCGAGGTAGAAAGGCTGATCTGTCAGAGTGCCTAAGTTGCATCCCATGACGCACACGAAACTGGCGCCGTTGGTCCCCGACAGAGCCGGATAGTGGATGGCCACGCGGTTTGAGGAATCGGCCACGTAAAGAGCGCCGTAGCTATCCTGCGTGATGGCTATTGCAGGCAATTCGCAAGGGTTTGTCCCCGTGCAGAACGCGGATTGCCCACCAGTCAATTCCGCCACCGGCATTCTCAGCGTAGGGCTTTCGCTGGTTGCCCCTACCGGGAGCGGCGTGTACCGGGAAAGGCCGCTCGAATCGCCGACCCAGATATCGTTGGTGGGGCCTACCACGGGGTTCTGGTTCACCCAGACTGCTTGGGGAGAACTCAGCCCGGTAAAGGACCCGATCGGCTGGTCTGTGGATGTGCCTGTGCCTGTTGGAATGGCAAAAATCGTGATCTCGTTATGGCCCAAATCGGCCACATAGAGTTCGGCGATGGTGTCCTCGGCGATGTGGTGCGGCGAGCTAAGTACGGAGTTGCTTGTGCTCACGAAATTCGATTGTCCAATGACCGTTGTGGCCGGTTCGCCGCTAGTGGGATTGATCATGGAGAAGAGCAGGACGCGGTTTGCGGATGGGTCCGAGACCAGCAATCCCCGCTGCGGGTCGAAAACCAAGCCGTATGGGGACACCATCACGGACTGGCTGGCTTGCGTGTTCGAGACCCCTGTGAATCCGCTTTGGCCGAGAACCAGGTCGGCCTGCTCCATGGCGGTGGGGGCCGCAAATGGCGCTGGAAATCGCAGGACGCGCCCATTGTAGGTGTCGGCTACGAAGAGGTTGCCGGTGCCGGGATCGACCGCCAGCCCCGTGGGATAACAAAGGCTGGCTGCCGTTGGCTGCCGGGCAAGCGGCTCGGTCGGCGGATTCGCTACACCGTTGTAATTGCAGACGGCGGTCTTCAGGTCGGGTTCGCCGATGACGATATCCGCCTGTACACCCGGTCCCACCTTGCGTGCGTCTGCGAAGCCTAGCACGCGATGGTTGTTGGGATCGGAGACATAGAGGTGCGGCGTGCCGCTGCTCGAGTCCACGGCGATTCCCGCGTCATAACCCGACGAGGAACTGGGCCCAAAATGGAATTCCTCGCCTTGGATGCTGTTGGGACTGTTATAGGGGAAGTCGCTTTGGCCCAGCACCACCACGGCTGCGGCAGACTGTCCGGCGTTCGCATAGACCAGCACGCGATTGTTGCCGGCATCCACCACAAACAAATCCGTCCCAGCCACGGCGGCCGCAACCGGGTTGGAAAATGTCGCGAGCTGCGCGCCGCTGTTGCTGAAAGAGGCCTGGGGGTTGCCGGCGTTTGGCTTGGTGCTGGAGAAGTTCGTAAGGCTGGATCCCTGCCCGAGCGCCGCGATGGCCACCGGTGGCGGAGTGGAGGCCGTGATATCTCCGGAAGTAACAGTCCAATCCGCGCTGCTGTACGCATCGAAGATCAGCATCCGGTTATTGCCCGAGTCCAACACCGCGGGGCCGTTGTTGATCGTCACCAGGCCGTTGGGACTAAGCAAGGTGCTGGCGGTAGCGGTGGAAGGCGCCGGGTTCACGATACCCGCCAAACGGCTGGCCGCCATGCCGTTGGAAAACGGTGGCGTGAAAACCAGGAGGCGGCTGGCGTAAGTGTCCGAGACAAAAAGGTGTCCCGCGGAATCGAAAGCCAGTCCTGCGGGCTCATACAGAGTGTTTCGATCCGTAAGACCTGTCGGCCCGTTGGTCAAGGTGAAGGCCGCCTGGCCGATGACCACAGACGCGGCTGGATCCGCGGCGCCGGAAGTGAGCGACGCCGCCGGATACTCCAACACGCGCCGGTTACCGGCATCCGTCACGAATAAATCGCCGGAGCTGTCCAGGGCCAATGCGGAGAAGAATGTCGCATAGCCCGCGGGACAACTGCCGGAGAGGCACAGCGTTTGCGCAGAGATAGCGCCGCCTTGGTTGGCCTTGTTCGCGGCAAACTTGTCAGCCTGCCCGAGCACGATATCCGGACTGGCGTTATTGTTGGCGAAGGGCGCCGGATAGCGCAGCACGCGGTTGTTCCCCGCATCGGCGACGTATAAGTTGCCTTTCGCATCGACCACCAGGCCGCTGGGAAAGTACAGTCCGCCATTGGTCGCCGGGAGAGTGGTGAAGGCGTTGGGCTGGCCAATGATCAAGTCGGGCGGCTGCAGGTTTCTCAAGGTCGCGCTAGTGGCGTTTTTCCAGGCCAGTATCCGGTTATTTAAGGTATCTGCGACATAAAGGATGGGAGTGGAGCCGGTAGTATCTACGGCCACGCCTTCGGGCAAATACATGCCACCGTTGACGCCAAAGTCGGGATTGAGGTTGGTGACCACCAGTTGCTCGGCGGGCGTCGTGGACGGGTGTCCCAGAACGCGTGCCGGGCTGGGATCGAGGACGATTTGCGCGCTGGCAACGGCCGCGAAGGTCAGAGCCAGAAACGAATAGGTATATAGAGAACGCATGGGATTCAGGGGCCTTACCCTCACTGAGGATACCAGATTGGATCTGGCCCCGTGTCCCCGCGGGTACCGGTCTCGCTGGTACCGTTTCCGAGGGCGGGTCGTCTGCTACACTGGGCAGTTGAACGCAACCAATTCCATCCCGCGGCTCAGGGTGTGCGCGGTCAGTTATTTGAATACGGTTCCCCTGGTTTGGGGCATGCTGCATGGGGAACAGAAGGGCCTGTTCGATCTGCGGTTCCGGGTTCCGGCGGAGTGCGCAGATATGGTCGGTTCCGGCGCGGCGGACATGGGCATCATCCCGTCGTTCGAACTGCTAGGGCGGGACTACGGGATTGTCCCGGGGGTGGGCATCGCCTGCCGCGGCGCAGTGCGCAGCATCCTGCTGGTTTCCAGCCGGCCAGCGCACCAGATCCGCACCCTGGCCGCGGATGCGAGTTCCAGAACGTCGGTAGCTCTGGCGCGTATCGTTCTGGCGCGGCGCTATGGCGTCGAACCGGCGGTGGCGACCCGTCCGCCGGATCTGCCCGGAATGCTGGGCGAAGCGGACAGCGCGTTGATCATAGGGGATCCTGCGCTGCATATCAATCCCGCAACGACGCCGCTTCACGTCTACGACCTGGGCCGCGAATGGACGGACATGACGGGTCTGCCAATGGTCTTTGCGGTATGGGCGGGACCGCGCGAATTCGTCACGCCGCAAGTGGTGGCGGCGTTTCAGGACTCCTGCGCGTGCGGGTTGCGCAGCCTGGAGCGCATCGTGGCCCAGGAGGCTGCGGCGCGCGGTTTCGCACCGGAGTTGGTGCGCCGGTATCTGGCTTCGCACATCGTGTTTGAGCTGGGAGAGCCGGAACGGCAAGGGATGGAGCTGTTTCTGCGCTACGCACGGCAACTCGATCCTCTCCGCCGTCACCCGGGTTTGACACCCGCCAGCGCGCTCTGATTAAATGAAGGAGTCAAAGCCCGCGCTGCTCCTCAGTAGCTCAATGGTAGAGCATTCGGCTGTTAACCGAAGGGTTGTAGGTTCGAATCCTACCTGAGGAGCCAATCAAATCAACAACTTAAGACACCCCGCCTTCAGTTGATTTGCTCCACTTTGGTGGAATCTTTGGCGAAGTGTTCTGGAATCTGCGCCATTTCCACATCGGGCGTAACCGCTACCGCCTTTCTTGAAACCAGCGATTCGACGGCCCGCCGCTTGGCTTCCATGCCGATATGCGAGTAGTGCTTCAGCATTTGTCTGGAGACATGCCCCGCGATATCGCGGATGGTTTCGTCGCCCGCTTCGCCTGATTCTGCTAGGCCCGTAATGAACGTGTGCCGGTTGTCGTGCCAACGGCCTTGCACCTTCGCTTTGCGCTTGACGTTGCCCCATGCGGTCTTCAGCGTCACCACGGGCCTTGTGGGGTCTTGCGGCCATGGCTTCCCGAAGGCGAACACGTACCAGTCCGGCCGAATGGTCCCGAATCGCTGGGTATACCATTTCGAGTAGGCCACAATCGCCTCAAGCAATTCGGAGTTGAGGGGAATAGTCCGACCTTCGCCCGCCTCAGTCTTGCTATCGCCAACGGTGAGGTATGGTTTCGGGTTGAACAAGTCCAAGCGCCCCCACTGCATTGTGCGGATCTCAGCATCCCGCATACCCGCGTGCAGGGCAAGCATAAGCGCGGGATAGATCACCGGGGAGCGCGCGGCCTTCGCGGCAAGCAATAGGCGTT
>JBEKPZ010000125.1:0-19881 GCA_049520215.1 Bryobacteraceae bacterium
GCGGCGAGCTCAGCCAGGAGGTCATGTTGCTTCTGGGCGTCATACTCGCCCCAGCGGGATAGGTTCAGATGGCTGCGGGCCTCATGGACATCCTTCTCGATCAGCCAGGACATTGGGGCAACATAACTATACCAGGGCCATTCGGTTCGCTCAGAGTGGCAATTCTGACAGGACTTTTCCAGGATGCGCACCAGGGCGGGATCGACATCGGCGCCGGAGAGCAACGGCCGGGCCGAATTGGTCTTCAGTCCGAACGGATGGATCAAGGCCGACGCGACGGCAAGCACGCTGGCGCACGCAATGGCGTAGTGAGGACGCTTTAGGAGGATCTTCTTCATATCCATGCATACTGCCGGCAGCGGCAATTTATTCCCGCGTTCAATTTACACTTGCAAACGGGACGGCCGGGAATAATCGGTGCGTCACCGCAGTACATGGGTGTGGAGAGCAAAATGTCAAAATTCATTCTTCACGACCACAACGACGACGGAATCAATCGAAGGGGATTCCTCGAATGCATGGCCTGGGCGGGAACAGGCGTAGTATGGACCCTCGGCAGCGGGGTTCTCACCTCGCGCGCATTCGGGAAGCCGGCCCCCGCCGGCGAAGGCAAAGGCGAGATGACTTTCGTGCAAATCAGCGACAGCCACATCGGATTCAACAAGCCGGCAAATCCGGACGTGGCTGGCACACTGCAGGCCACCGTTGATAAGATCAACGCCCTGCCGCGGACGCCGGAGTTCATCATTCACACGGGCGACCTCAGCCACACGTCTAAGCCCGGGGAATTCGACACCATGGACCAGTTGCTGAAGTCCGCCAAGACCAGCCAGATCTTCTATGTGCCCGGCGAGCATGACACGTCGGTGGATGACGGCAAGCAGTATCTGGAACGCTACGGCAAAGGCACCCAGGGCAATGGCTGGTACAGCTTCGATCAAAAAGGCGTGCACTTTGTGGGACTGGTGAACGTGGTTGGACTGGAACACCTCGGAAAACTGGGCGCCGATCAGCTCCAATGGCTGGAAGCCGACCTCCAGGCGCGGTCCAGCAGCACGCCAATTGTGGTGTTCGCGCATATCCCGCTGTGGTCGGTCTATCCCGATTGGGGCTGGGGGACCGAAGACAGCGCGCAGGCGCTCACTTATCTGAAGCGCTTCGGGTCGGTGACAGTCTTGAACGGGCACATTCATCAGGTGTTGCAGAAGGTGGAGGGCAACGTGACTTTCCACACGGCGATGTCCACAGCGTTTCCGCAACCGGCGCCCGGAACCGCGCCGGCGGCTGGTCCGATGAAAGTACCCGCCGAGCGGCTGCAGAGCGTACTCGGTATTACGAACGTGCAGTATGTGGCGCGCAAGCACAGCCTGGCAGTGGTGGATTCGTCGCTGGCGGCGGGGAACTGATTCCAATGAAACGATCGTTAGTGATGCTGGCCGCGGTATTCGCCGTTGTGGTGATGACCGCGCACACGGAGACTAGCGACGGCAAGAGCCTCTTCGAAAAGCGGTGTTCGGGCTGTCATTCGCTGGATCACGATAAGGAGGGGCCGCGGCTGGCAGGCGTTTACGGCAGGACCGCGGGATCTGTGGCGTCGTTTAATTACTCGGACGCGCTGAAGAGTTCGCACATTACCTGGGACGCCGCTTCGCTCGACAAGTGGCTGGCCGGTCCGGACAAGGTCCTTCCGGAAACTGACATGGCCTTCCATGTCGAGAGCGCCACCGAGCGGAGTGCGATCATCGCGTACTTAAAAGAAGTGCGGTGAGGTACACCAATAGGCCATCCCATTCCGGCCATCGATTTCCCGACCTCACGTGCCAACGAGCCTCGCGCAGTTCCTTTTGAGCCTCAAGTCGCGCTCTCTAGGTAGGCCTTGTTCTGGCCAGCGCATCGTTCGTGATACTGCCACGCGGCGTCTATAGATGTTTGCAGACTCCTTTGATACCCAGTCCGGAGGTCCCGCCTGTTTACTGGTGAGGGGTGGCCGCACAGGCACATAATCACTTGGACAGGGTTGCTATAAAGCTGGAGTTCCGCACCGGGAGAAACAACGTACTGCGCAACGTTTGCAAGCCTGAAAACGTGTCGATCCACATCGCGGAGATGCGTCCGGCAGTTTATTCTGGGTCGGTAGCATGGTGGCCTTTCTTGTTGATCTTTTTGGTCTTTGTGGTCTTTCCGTCGAGCAATTCCCGCTTCGGCCTGAACACCACGCGAATGTGCTCTTTTATGTGGCACAAATGTTCGATTTGATCGCTTGTTATACTTAAGCATGGATCTCTTTCAGGTGGAGGAAATCGAGCGCCGCCGGGCCAGGCTCGAATGGTCGTACCTTGAGTTCCTGCGGGTTCCTTCCCTTAGCGTCGGTGTATACTCGTTGAGTGTGGGTGAGGAAGATAGACAGCAGCCGCACATGGAGGACGAAGTTTATTACGTCGCCGCCGGACGTGCCTTGATCCGGGTAGGGGATGAAGACCAGGCGATTCGTACGGGCAGCGTCGTTTACGTGGCTGCAGGGGTGGAGCACCGCTTCCACGATATCGCCGAAAACCTGACCTTACTTGTGTTCTTTGCTCCGGCCGAAGGCACGCCCACGGCGCAATCCGGCCTAGGTTGAGCTATGCTGCTACGATTCGTTGACCGCACTAAACTTTCGCACTCGAACCAGACTGCTGGCCGGCGCATGGCCCGGACGACGTAGGGCTGGTTTCCTTTCTCCGGAGGTGAAGCGGCTGAGAATCACCATGGCCGCTGGCTTGATCAGATGATCAAGCCTAGTTCCGCGATGCGATGGACCGGATGGGAGTCGACTCGCACCAGCAGGCACGGCTCAATTATGAGGAGCACCGGCCCCAGGATTCCGACCAGGGCACCGTCTCCCGGCTCCCGCGGTCGCTAGGCGCCAGATTCCTTCCCTTCCGTTACGGTCACCACCTGATTTGCCTTTACGCCGCCGACCCGGTCCACCTGGCCGCTGGGCCAATGGACCTCCAAATC
This sequence comes from Bryobacteraceae bacterium, assembly GCA_049520215.1. Classification (GTDB taxonomy): domain Bacteria; phylum Acidobacteriota; class Terriglobia; order Bryobacterales; family Bryobacteraceae; genus Bog-159. The sequence goes on from JBEKPZ010000125.1 coordinate 3,001, forward strand.
CGCCTTTTGCGCACCGCCGAGGCCGAAATGTATCCGCAGATCGCTCTGCGAAATATAGCTGCCGCCGCTGCGCACTTCGTCCATCAGCCGGCGTCCGCCGGCGGGCGTGCAGTAGATGCGTGCGCCGATGCCGGAGCGATTCGATTTCACCCCGATGGTCTTCACCTTGAGCCAATTGTTCTTCACCTGGCTGTCACAGCGCAGCAGTTGCGGCGTGTCGTTGATGCAGTTGACGAGCACGTCCACGTCGCCATCGTTATCGAAATCGCCGAAAGCGCAGCCGCGCGCGGACGCCAGCTCCAGAATTCCCGGCCCGGCGTCCTGGGACACGTCCGCGAACCGGCCGTTGCCCAGGTTGCGGTAGAGCACCTTGCGCTCCCGGTAGCCTTGCTCGTCGTTGGGCTGTCCCACTTCCGGGTACACGTGGCCGTTCACCGTCAAAATGTCCGGCCAGCCGTCGTTGTCGAAATCGAAGAACCCCACACCCCAGCCCATGAAGCGGGTGTTGCGGCCGAGTCCGGCCTGAAAGGTGGTGTCCTCGAAGAAGCTGTCGCCCGTATTGTGGTACAGGCTGGAGGTGTCGCCGGCGAAGTTGGTCTTGACGATGTCGAATCTGCCGTCGCCGTCGTAATCCGCCACGGACACGCCCATGCCGGCCTGGGGCTTCCCGTCCGGACTAAAGGCCACACCGGCTTCGATGGCGATCTCGGAGAAGGTGCCGTCGCGGTTGTTGCGGTACAGCGCCGAGGAGGTGGAATCGTTGGCCACGTAGATATCGGGCCAGCCGTCGTTATCGAAGTCGGAAACAACCACGCCCAGCCCGTAGGTGCCCTGCGTCTTTAAAATCCCGGCCCGTTGGCTGACATCCGTGAAGGTGCCGTCGCCGTTGTTGTGAAACAGGATGTTCTTGCCGCCTGCGAGTCCTGGCGGGCCGCACGCCACCACGATCCCCTTGAAGAGGCACGGGCCGGATTCCGGAAGCGGCGCGGTTCTTGGATCGAAATCGATGTAGTTGGCGATGAACAGGTCGAGATGGCCGTCTCTGTCATAATCCACGAAGGCGCAGCCGGTGTTCCAGCGGCGCTGCCCGTTGCCGGGATTGGTGGTGATGCCGGCCTTTTTGGCGGCTTCGGTAAACGTGCCGTTGCCCTGGTTGCGCCACAGCGCGCAATCGCCCCAATAAGTGACGAACAGGTCGTCGTGGCCGTCGTTGTTATAATCGCCCACGCAGCACCCTTGGCCCCAACCCGTGCGCCCAATGCCCGATGCGATCGTGACGTCGGTGAATGTGCCATCGCGGTTATTCTTGTAGAGCCGGCTTACGGGAGCTTCAGCCGCCTTCCAATCGGTCTCGAACCGCGTGCCGTTCACCAGGAAGATATCCAACCAGCCATCGTTGTCGTAATCGAAGAATGCGCATCCACAGCCGGTGGTCTCCATCAGGAATTTGTTCTTTTGTTCACCCCCAAAAATGGTCTTGGCTTGCAATCCCGCCTCCCGCGCCACATTTACAAACCGCACGCCGAGAGGCAGCCCCATGACAAGCTGATCGAAAGAAAACACTGGGACGGCCGCGCATAGCGACTTGATAAACTGCCTGCGATGAATCGCGGTTTGCCGGGTATTCATGACGACGAATGGGGATCGAGTGTGTCTCTGGAAACAACTGGCAGGGACCGGCAATCGCCGGAACTTGCGCCACGTACTCGTATTATTGCATCCCCGTCAATACCGTTCAACTTCATGGCGGCGGACGCGTACATTTCACGATCGAAACCCCAGGCTCGCCGGCGATAGCGCAGGCTGGGCGGCCTGAGAGGCGGGCGGGCCCGGAGGGTATCCTCGAAGGACCTGCCATCACGTTAAACACGTGCACCCGCTCCGGGCTTCCACAAAGTAACGTACCGGCGTAAGTAACGTACTGGCGTAACGCACGCGTACGACCATGCAAACAATACACTTATATGTTTTAACCGTAACAAACACACTTGGCACTTGTTCTACCTCTACTAAAGATCTATTATTCACTAAACCATTCGATCCAAACTTGTGAAGGGTTGGATTGCACGAGCGTGGGTAGCAAATCAGGTTAGTTTGGCATTCAATGCGTGGAGTTTTCCAAAAAAGAGGGGAGATCAGATCAAGATGCTCAGTCTGCACAAATCGGCTTCGTTCGCCTTATGCGTATCTTTCGCGCTGTTCTGTTTTAGTGGAACCCTAAGCGCCCAACAGGTCTTCGGCAGCATCGTGGGAGCCGTGACGGACCCCTCAGGTGCGGCGGTGGCCAATGCGAAGGTCACGATTACCGACACCCAAAAAGGCACCAAATCCGACGTGATGACAAATGAGTCCGGTAACTACACCAAGGGCCAGCTCATTCCCGGACAGTACCAAGTCTTGATCGAGGCAACTGGATTCCAAAGGACCATTTCCAACCCGATTACCGTGCTGGTCGACCAAGTCGCCCGCTACGACGTCGCCATGCAGGTCGGCAGCGTCAGCCAAGAGGTGGAAGTAACGGCCGCCGCGCCCTTGCTGCAGTCCGACCGGGCCGACGTCGCCCAAACCTTTGACGCCCACCAACTCGAAGAACTGCCCAGCGTAGGGCGGAATCTTCAAGCCTTGGAGTTGTTGAATCCCGGAACGGTGCCGTTTGGATGGGCGCACGCTTCAGATGAAAACCCGCAAGGTAGCGTACAGATGGTCGTCAATGGCCAAGTTTTCGATGCCATGGGTTACGAATTGGACGGAACCACTAACCAGGATCCCATCCTGGGGATTATCGTGATCAATCCGACGTTCGATTCGGTCGCGGAAGTGAAGCAGGCCAACCAGGACTTCGATGCGGAATTCTCATATACCGGCGCGGGGCTGGCGACCTACTCGACCAAATCCGGCACTAACGAGTTCCATGGGGATGTCTTCGAGTACCTGCAGGTCAACAGTCCCGGGTTCCAGGACTTTGGACGAAACCCCTTCAGCCAGAACGTCCCGCTAGGGCCTGACGGGAATTTCACCCCGACATACCGGCAAAACCAGTTTGGCGGATCGATCGGCGGCCGCTTAATCAAGGATAAGCTGTTCTTCTTCGCCGATACGCAATTGAACCGCCAGTCGCAGGGCGGCTCCGTCCTGGCTACTGTCCCGTCGGCCACGCTGGTCAATAGCATCCAAGCAGGTACCGGAGCCAATTTTGGCGATTACCTGGCTGCCAGCTCGAACTTTCAGATCTACGATCCGGCCAGCGGCAACCAGACTGACGGCACCGGCCGCCAAATGTTCCCCGGCAATGTGATCCCCCAGACCCGCTTGAGCTCGCAGGCTCTGGCTATCATGAAGTTCTTTCCGGCCCCCAATACCAACTCGTCTGGCACCACCTACGCCAACAACTACGATGCCAGCGGTGCGGTCGCGATTACGGGCAACCAGTGGGATACGCGTTGGGATTACTATCTGAACGAGAAAAATTCCATTTTTGGGCGGTACAGCTATGCCGCGTTTACCGAGCAGGCCCCGGGCGCCTTTGGCTTGGAGGCTGGCGGTCCGAACTTCGGCAACTACGCGGGCAACTCCAACGCAAGGAACCAGAGCCTGGCGGCTGGATTGACCAGCACCATCAGCCCAACGCTGGTCAATGAATTCCGGCTGGGCTATATGCGGTATCACGTATTCGACGTGCCCAATGGCTATGGCACCACGCCGGCCTCCGACGCAGGCATTCCGGGATTGAACCTGGACAAGACCTACACCTCCGGCATGCCCTACTTCGATATCAACAACCCCAGTAACGACGCCAGGCTAGGGTATGCTCTGGGCGTCAACCAATGCAACTGCCCGCTGACACAGAGCGAGCGCCAGATTCAGTTCGTCGATAACGTGACCAAGATTCATGGCAACCATACCTTCAAATTCGGCGCGGATCTCCGCTACGCCATGAACTTGCGGGTTCCCAGCGACAGCCACCGCGCCGGCGAGTTGACATTCGGCGACAATTACACCGGATATGTCGCTTCACCAGGCGACAGCCCGATAGACGGCTTGGGGATGGCCAGTTTCCTGCTTGGCGGCGTGACTAATTTTAGCCGGTTTGTCAGCAGCAGCACCGACGCCGAGGAACGCCAGAAGCGCTTCTTCTGGTACGGACAAGATACATGGCGCGTCACTTCGAAGCTCACGGCTACGATCGGGGTCCGCTGGGAGATGGTGTTCCCGGAAAGTGTGAATGCTGCCGGGAACGGCGCAACTCTGAATTTGGCCAACGGCATGATGTACGTTTTCGGTGAGGGCGGCGTCTCCTCGCATGGCATTCAAACCATGAATTGGCATGAGCTTTTGCCCCGCGTCGGCTTGGCTTACCAGGTCGATAAGAAGACCGTGGTACGCGCAGGCTATGGCTGGTCCTATAATTTGGGCACTTTTGGCTCCACGTTTGGGCATAACGTAACGCAGAATCCACCGGTGTTGGCCGAGCAGAATGTTCAATTGCCGTCCAACCAACCATTCACCGATGTGTTCACCCTCGCGCAGGGGCCCTCGACACTCGCCCCCGTCACGGTGAGCTCCAGCGGAACGTTCCCCCTGCCTAACGGGATCACCCCGAAGTTCCGGCCGAGCACGATGACTATGACGGCGGTCTATCAATACAACGGCACTGTTCAGCGGCAGATCACGGATAAGATTGTGGTCAGTGGCGGTTACGTGGGCAATTCGACGCGCCACGGCTGGCTGGGCACCAGCAACACGATTAACCCGAACGAGGCTGAATACTTTCCAAACAACGGTGCGCCGTACTCCGCGCGTCCGTACACGGCGCTGTATGGGTGGACGCAGGACTTGAGCTATTATTGCAACTGCACCAACGCTCAATACAACTCCTTTCAGTCAACGGCGACTATAAAGGCCTTGAGCGGTTGGACCCTCCAGGGGAACTACACCTATCAGAGGCTCAAGAGTTGGGACGGAGGCTACGATACCAATTACTACTTTATCTATGGCCCACAGAACGGCTCTGGCGGCTATGGGGACAGCAGCCTGCTACCGCACAACCAGATCTCGATAGCGCAGAACTATGATGTCCCCTTCGGGCACGGCCGGAAGTTCGGTTCCACCGTCAGCAAGCCGGTGGACCTCGCCTTGGGCGGCTGGACCCTCGGTGGCGTTACGACATTCTATAGTGGCATCCCGTTCTCGGCATCCCTGGGAGACAACTATGGCCCTAATGTGAAACCGATTGGGGGCCCCAATAATCGTCCGGATGTGGGAAGCGGAAGCCTGTATCCATCGACGCAGAACCGCAACCAGTGGTTCTTGGGTTGCCCGGGCGGGGATTGTACGTCGGGTCCCTATGCGTACCCGGCAAGTTACACCTACGGCAACTACCCGATCGATAGCTTGATCGGTCCGCATTTTATCAACACGGACTTCCAGATCAGTAAACAGTTCCACATCACGGAGCGCGTTGGATTCGCGCTTCGCATGGATTCGAGGAACTTCTTCAACCACACCAACCTCGGCGGTCCAAATAACAACATCCAGGACCCACATGTCGGCCAGATCACCGGCATTGCCTTCGGCGGCGCTAACGGCACCGGGATGCGGACGCTGCAGTTCTCAGGGAAGCTCAGTTTCTGACCAATCCAACGAGCCGCGCACGTCATTAAGCGGCGTTCTCAAAACCGGGCCGGCAGGGCAAACGCTCTGCCGGCCTTTTTCATGTTGGCAGCCAATAAGCAGGCGGAAACAAGTATTGAAGCCACGTAGGATTGTGGATAGAATTGTGGGCGTGAAGGCAACTGGAGCCGGGACTGCCATGGGCCGATGGTCAGCGCGGCGCGCGGGTCTGTTCTGCTTGCTGCTGATGGTCCCCTCGCTCGGCAGCGCCGACGGAAGCGGCTACGTGGGGCGCGACGCATGCGCCGGCTGCCACAGGAACATCGCTATGTCGCACGTCCGCACGAACATGGCGCGGACCTGGCGGGGCGTCGCTCCCGACCAAGAAGTTCCGGCGAAGTACGACGAAACGCACCAGGAGGGGCCGGCGCCGGAGATCAAGTACGAGCTCAAGAGAACAGGCCAGACCCTGCAGTACAAAGTGCAAATGCCGGGGCAACCGGAGCTCGATTTTCCGGTTGAGACCATGGTGGGCGGGGACCGCCATGGCCTCAGTTTTCTCCTCCGCGTTCCGGCTCTGGACGGCTTGCCGCTGCCGCGTGCGCGACTGCTCGAAGCCCGGTACTTCCACTATGCGGAGCAGAACCGGCTGGCGTTCTCGCTCGGTTTTCCCGAAGAGAAGCCCACGACCTATGAAACGGCCATGGGCCGGATATTGACTCCGTACCTGGAAACGAGATGTCTCGGGTGCCACGGCGCGCCGCGAACTCACGGAACGCGAGTCGAGACCGGAGTCGCTTGCGAGAACTGCCACGGCCCAGGCCAACCGCATTTAGCCGCCCTCGGTGGCCACTCGCGCGACCTCCGTATATTGAACCCGGACAAGCTGCCCGTTGCCGAGCGGATGCGGCCATGCTCTCAATGTCATGCGGGCTCCAGTGTCGTCGAAGACCCCATGCCGGACGACACGCTGATTTCCGATCAAGTGACGGCGCTGAAAAACAGCGAGTGCTGGCGTCAAAGCGCCGGTGAGATCACGTGCACAAACTGTCACGACCCGCATCGGGATGCGCCCCGTCCTGTGCTGGTTGCCAGGGCCGAAAAAACGTGTTTGCGATGTCATAGCGCGACAGTCACGAAACATGCGGGTTTGTGCCCGGTGAATCGGATTGCAGGCTGCGTCGGATGCCATATGGCGACCGAGACACGCGGCGCGTTTGTCATAGCGGAACACTGGATTCGCGTCCAGCCCGGGCAAAAGATCGAAGTGGCGGAGCATAACCCGGCATGGCGAACCACGATCGCTCCCAAACGTCTGTTTCTCCGCAAGATTGTTTTGGACGACCAAGGAAAAGCAGAGGCAATCCGGCAGCAGCTTCTATCGGGAGGATCTTTCTTCGAACTTGCCCGGGCCAATTCGGTCGACCGCGGCACAATCAATGGCGGCTATCTGGGGGATCTCGACACCAGCCAGTTCGATCCGGCGTGGTCCGCGGCAGCGCTGAAGCTCCAGCCGGGAGAGATCTCCGACGTCGTCGAAGCAAACGGAAAGTACGTCATCCTTCAGCGAATGCCGCGGAATTTCCGCGAGGACGCTGAAGCGGTATTCAACAAAGCGATGGATCTGCGGAAGCAAGGCAAGCACCAGGAATCCATCAACGAATTGCTCGAAGCCTTGAAGATCTATCCGCATCTCTTGCGCGCGCTGACCTGGCTCGGCGCAGCGTATGGGCAAGGCGGCAATCCGGCCGTTAGTGCCGGGATTCTGACCATCGCAACCCAGCTCTATCCGCAGGACGCCGGCGCCCACTTCAACCTCGCACTCGCCTATGGCGCGACGGGCAACGCGGAGGAAATTTCCGAATACCGGCGCACCATCGAAATCGATCCCGATTATGTTTTGGCCTATCTGAACTGGGGCGGCGCGCTCTATGAGAAAGGCCAGTACGAAGACGCTATTAAGATCTATCGCGAAGGGATCGACGTAAACCCTCTATTCGCCTCTCTTCACTACAGCCTGGGGCTGGCATTGGAACAGGAGAAGAAGACAGCCGAAGCGGAGGCGGAGATGGCGCTAGCCGCGAAAATCGATCCAAACGTGGGTAAGCGGTAAGTTATGCTGGTCGGGATGTGGGGCGGCCAATCATGGCCGCAGCCGCCTTTTAGGCGGCCAAAGTGTGGCGCAACCCTCGCGCTGGCCGCGTGCGCGCTACCCCTGCAGGCCGATCCCATCACCTTCTACAAAAACATCGCGCCCATCGTCTATCACTCCTGCGCGCCTTGCCATCGTCCGGGAGAGCCGGGGCCGTTCCCATTGCTTACCTACACCGACGTGCGCAAGCATGGCGCGCAAATGGTCCCGCTCCTCAAGCGTCGATACATGCCGCCATGGCTGCCCGAGGCAGGCTACGGAGACTTTCAGGATGAGCGGCGCCTGACGGCCGAGCAGATTCGGACCATCGAGGAATGGGTCCGGCAGGGCGCTCCGGCTGGTTCGCCGGCCGACGCGCCTCCACTTCCAAAGTTCGTACCCGGGTGGCAGCTTGGCGAACCGGACCTGGTGATCGAGGCCACCGCCCCTTACCAGTTATCCGCCGGCGGTCCGAACCAATACTGGAATTTTGTACTGCCGCTGAAAACGCCGGGAACCCGCTGGGTGAAGGCCATCGAGATCCGCCCCGGTAACATGCGCGCCGTACACCACGCCAATGTGCTCATCGATCGCAGCCGCTCCGCGCGGCTGCAGGAAAAAGCTCCGGGCGCCGGTTTCCCCGGCATGGACCTCAACATCGAATCGGACACTTTCGACCCCGACAGCCATTTCCTTTTCTGGAAACCCGGCGGCACTCCCTGGGTCGAGCCCGCCGGCATGGCCTGGCGCGCGGATGCCGGCGCCGATCTCGTTCTGAATGTCCACATGCAACCGACGGGCAAGCCTGAACTGGTGCAGCCTTCCGTCGGGTTGTATTTCACAGACCAGCCCGCCACAAAATACCCCATGTTGCTGCAACTCGAGCACGATGGCGCTCTGGATATCCCCGCGGGCGACGCCGATTTCCCGGTCGGCGACGACTTTGTGACGCCGATGGACATGGATGTGCTCGCCGTCTACCCGCACGCGCACTACCTGGGCCACCTGCTGGAAGGTTATGCGACATTGCCCGGTGGGACTCGCAAGTGGCTGGTCCGCATTCTGGATTGGGACCCTAACTGGCAGGCCGTCTACCGCTACAAACAACCTGTGTTTCTGCCTAAGGGGACCGTGGTTTCCATGCGCTACCAATACGATAATTCGGCGGCGAATCCGCGCAATCCCAACCAGCCTCCCCAGCGCGTGCGCGGGGGGAACGAGGCCACCGACGAGATGGCGCACCTCTGGCTGCAGGTTCTGCCGCGCGCCGTCGACGACCGCCGCATGGAGCTGCAGGAAGCCATCATGCTCCATCGCCTGGAAAAGTATCCGGGGGACTTTACGTCACAGTTCAACTTGGGCGCGCTCATGCTGGCGCGCGGCGATCACGCGGACGCCGTCGCCTACTTGCGCGGCGCGGTCGCGGCGCGGCCCGGCAATGTGGTCGCTCTGAATACGCTCGGCGCGGCGCTGCTTTCGGCGGGAACAGCGACCGAAGCGGCCGAATTCTTCGCGCGTGCGCTCCAGGCGAATCCGCGTTATACCAACGCACGCTATAACCTCGCCAACGCGCTCGCCGAACAGCGGCGCTGGGAACAGGCCGCGGCCGCGTTTCGCCAGGTGCTCGCGGAGAATCCGGGCGACGCGGGAGCGCGGCAACATTTGGGCGAGGTGCTGCGGTTGTGGGGCGACGAGCGCGCCGAGGCGGGCCGTCTCGAAGAGGCGGCCGCGCACCTGCGCGAGTCGTTGGATTTCCGGCGGGACGACGCCGTTCTGCACAGCGATCTCGGCGCGGTGCTGGCCCGCCTCGGCCGCTTTCGGGACGCCGTTCCCGAATTCGAAGCCGCGCTGCGCATCGATCCGAAGCTGGAGACGGCCAGGCACAACCTGCAGGCCGCGCGCGCGAGATTGGCGTTGGAACACTAAGCATGGGACCACTGCTGCTCTTGTTCCTGCAGGCGAGCGCCTACCAGACGGGCGTGCAGGCGTACAGCGAACATCGCTATGCGGAAGCCATCCCATGGTTTGAAAAGGCCGCGGCGGGCGGCTCGCAGGCGCTGGTGGCCGAGTTCATGCTGGGCAACGCCTGCTTGCAAGCACACCAGGACGAGAAAGCCGTGCGGGCCTTTGCGGCGCTCTTTCAGGTGGCGCCCGATTCAGCGGCGGCGCACTTGTTGACGGCCGGGATGATGCTGCGCGCGAAATTGCCGTCGGGCGCCGCCGCAGAAGCCAGCCGCTCCCTTGAAATCGATTCGCACATCCCGCAGGCGCACTACATTCTGGGCGAGGCAGTGCTGTCTCAGGGCGACGACGTCAAGGCTCTTGCCGAGTTTCAGAAAGAGGTTGCCTCCAATCCGAGCTTTTCGATGGCCTACTACCGGCTCGGCGATGCGTACGAGAATCGCGGTGCATGGGAGGACGCCATCTCGGCCCTGGAGCGCTCTATTTGGCTGAACCCCAACCACAGCGGGCCCTATACGCTGATCGGCAAGGCATACCTCAAGCGCGGCGACCTGGATGACGCGGAGGGCGCCCTGCGCCATGCGCTCCAGATGGACCCGCAAGATCAGTCTATTCGCCAATTGCTCGACCAGACGCAGCCACTGCTGGGCGCGGCAACTCCTATTCCGCGGCCCTCATCCTCCAGCTCCCAGCCCGCTGCCCCGGATTCTGCCTACATTCGCGGCGTGGCGAGTTATCGCCATCGCGATTACCCCGCTGCGGAGAAGGCCTTGAAGGAAGCCCTGCCGTCCATCTCCCCGAATAGCCACCAATATAGCGAGACTCTCCAAATGATCGGGCGCAGCGAGTATCTGGCGGGGCACGTCCCGGAGGCCATTCCCTATCTCGAGAAGGCGCGGGCGGCCGGCGCCAGGAACAACGAACTGTTCTTCGTGCTGGGGAACAGCTACCTGCAAGCGCATCAGGTCGCCAAGGGCCGCGCCGCGTTCGCCGATCTGTACGGTGTGCCGGCGGAGTCCGGTGCGGCCCGCCTGGCCACCGCGCACCTGCTGATACGGCTGGAACTGGAAGACGAAGCCCAAGGCGAGCTGGAGGCAGCCTTGGCGCGCGAGCCGAAACTTCCGGAAGCGCACTACATGCTAGGGGAAATCGCCATCTACCGGGCGCAAATCGAGCGCGCCGTGAACGAGCTGAACCGCGAAATCGCGCTCAACCCCGGCTTCGCCATGGCATACTACAGGCTGGGCGACGCCTACACCCGGCAAGAGGATTGGGAACATGCCGTTCCCCCTCTGCAGCGCGCCGTTTGGCTGGACCCCACCTATAGCGGGCCTTATATACTGTTGGGCAAAACATATTTCAAGCAGGGGGATCTGGTTGAAGCCGAACGCATGCTGCGCAGGGCTTTGCAGATGGACCCGCGGAATGCCTCGGCACACTATCTGTTGGGCCGGACTCTCATCCAGTCGGGCCACGCGGAAGAAGGCAAAAAGCTGCTGCGGCGATGGGAAGAACTGCGGCAGGAATCGGGCCAGTAGCCCGCTTGTGGGGCGGGCAATTTTGCCCGCAGCCGGCTTTCAGCCGGCCAAGAGCCGCCTGAAAAGGCGGCTGCGGCCATGATTGGCCGCCCCACATCAGTCCGATGCAGAGGGGCACATTTGTCACAAAAGCTGTCATCGTATTGTGCGAGCCTCAATAGTTGCGAGCGGCTTTATCCGGCCAATGATCCAACAGCGTCTTGGCCTGCGCATATTTGACTTGCGCATATTCCAACTTGGTTTTGGCTTCATCGCTGAATTGGCGTTGATTAACGAGGAGCGACCCTAAAACGTAGTTGGCGCTAAACGAGAAGTTATGCAGCTTCATCGCCTGCCGCGCGACAGCTTCGGCCTCCGCGTACCGGCTCTGGCCGCTGAGTACCGCGGCCAGATTGGTAAAAACAACCACGTGCTCCGGGTTCGATTGCATCAGGCGTCGGAACACCTGCTCCGCTTCATCCGGCTGGCCCGCGGCATTCAGCTCCAACGCGAGGTTGTTCCAAGCTTGAAAGTACAGAGGATCGAGGGCCACCGCCTCGCGGTACTTCGCAATGGCCTCCTGGCGCAGTTTCTTCTTGGCCAGACGCTCGCCCGCTTCAGCGGCTTTGCGCGCCGCACGCACAGGAGTGTGCGGAGTCACAGGATGCGCGACAATGGTCGGGTCGTCGCCTTCCTCGAATGTCAACGACCGCGACGGGCCTTCGGGCTTGATGGTCGAGTGTCCCATCTCGCTAACGGCAGTAAGCATGCGCGTGTACTCGGTGCTCATGCCGGGATTCTGCGCCGGGAGCGTCGCCGCCAGCACCAGGCTCCCTAGGATAACTGGCAAAGCTTGCCGCATTTTGCTGGCCTCCTGTTGTTATTTTACCGTGTCCTTCCGCTGCAGCATCTTGCCGAGTTCGGCTTCTTTCACCTGCTTCACCTGCTCGCCCTTGGCGAAGGCTTCCTTGCTGCCCTCCAGATCGCCTTTCTGCCGCAGCAACTGCCCCAGCGTATTGTAGGGTCCAGGATCGCCGGGATCCAACCGGATCGCCATACGCAGCGCTCGCTCGGCACCGTCGCGATCTCCTTTCTGCTTCAGCGCGGTGCCCAGCATGAAGTAGGCCTGGCCATAATCGGGGCGCAAGGCAATGGCTGCTTGCATCTCTTTGGCCGCTTCGTCGAAGGCGCCCGTCTGCCAATACGCGATGCCCAGAGTATAGTGTGCCTCGGACAAGGTGGCGTCCAGTTCCAGGGCCTGCCGCAGTTCGGCCTTGGCCGCCTCGATCTCATCTTTGTTCTTCAGCGCGATGCCCAGGTCGTAATGCGCGCCGGCCAGTTCCGGATCCCGCCGGATGGCCTCTCGCAACTGTTCCACAGCCTTGTCCAGGTCGCCCTTCTGAATATAAGCAAACCCCAGATTAACGCGCGCCATGTTGTAGGATGGGTCTACATCCAGGATCTTCTGGAACTGCGCAATGCCATCGTCGGCGCGACGCGTCTTTACCAGGGTCGTGCCCAGGTTGTTTCGCGCGTCCGTATCGGCGGGATTGAGATCCACGGCGCGTTGGTAGGCATCCACCGCGGCGCCCAGGTTGCCGGTATTCTGCAGGGCCATCCCCAGGGAATTCCACGCTCCTGAGTGTTTGCTATCCGCTGCTACGGCCGCTCTTAGATGCGGCAGCGCGTCCGCGTACTCTCCCTGCGATTCCAGGACTTCCCCCAGTTTGTACTGGTATTCGAAATTGCCGGGATCCAGGGCGGCGGCGCTTTGCAGGTGAGGAAGACTGAGGCCGGGGTTCTTTTCCAGCCAATACGCCGCGCCCAGATGATACTGCGCCGGCGCGAACTTCGGGTCCAGATCGAGCGCGCGCTGGAAGCTTTGGATGGCCTCCTCGCGGCGGTTCAGGACAGCCAGCAGAAAGCCCACTTCATCTTGCAGATGCGCCGATTGCGGATCCAGCCGGGCCGCCTCCTGGTAGACCGCCATTGCGCCGGCGGCGTCACCCTTGGCCTTCAGCGCCGCGCCCCGGTCCTCCAGCTCTTGCACCGAATCGGCAGCGTGACACACCGCACATAGCCACAGGAGCGGCACCAGAAATCGCATTTGGCTTATTATACTGGACGGTGAGCGCCGGTCTGGGAAAAACCGGGCCCGACGTGCGCAGACAATTGTTACTTGACTCTGCATCCTGTTTTGCATAGACTTAGCGGTGTTGTTAATCTTCCGTTAAATGAGAGATACTGGGGCCACCATCGTTGAACGGGAAGCGCTGCATTCTCAAATCGAGAAGTTGAACCGCAGCAGTGTCCTGCGTGGATCGGAATCGCTGTGCAAACTCCTCAAATACCTGGGTGAGCACTCGCTCGATGCGCCGGGTACTTCTTTGAAGGAGTATCAGATAGCCACGGAGGTGTTCGGGCGCCCGACCGACTTCGATTCCCGGGTGGATTCCACGGTGCGCGTGCAGACCAGCCGTCTCCGGTCAAAACTGGCCGAATACTATGCCGGCGATGGAGCTTTAGACCGCTTGGTGATCGAGATCCCCAAAGGCGCTTACTCGCTTACCTATCATGTCCGGTCGGCGGTCGAGACGCCGCCGCCGGCCGCGGCCGCGGTTCCGCCCGCCCCGCCCCGGCGCAGCTATCCGATTTCTTGGCCCTTCCTGTCGGTCGTGGCCGCCGCAGCCGTGGTTGTGGTGGTCGCGATCTTCGTGACTCGTTTCTTAATGCCAGTGCCGGCCGCCACGCACCCGCAGCCGGCGCCCGCGCTGAAGGCATTTTGGGGTACTTTTGGCAGCGGTCCGGATGCGCCCCTCGTGGTCTACAGCAACGCCGAGTTTGTCGGACGGCCGGAGATCGGTCTCCGCTACTTCAAGCCCAACATGGACGCCGGCAAGCCTATTCTGGATCACTACACAGGCGTGGGAGAGGTAATGGCCATCCACGATCTCGACCAGGTGTTTGCCAGCCTGCAGCGTGAGATTCACATCAAGCGGAGCAGGCTCTTGACTTGGGATGACGCCAAGACCAGCGATCTGATTTTCATCGGCTCCCCATCCGAGAATCTCTCCCTGCGCGAGCTTCCCCGCAAACCGGACTTCGTGTTCACCCGCAAGCCCTCCGCCCCCCGCAAGGGCGACCTGATGATTTCCAACCTGCATCCCGCCGCCTCGGAGCAGGCCACGTTTCTCGCATCCGAACCGCCCATCACTGAGGACTATGCGCTGGTGGCGCTCACCTCCGGTCTGAACGCCAGCCGCCGGGTGCTGATCCTGGCCGGGATCACCACTTTCGGCACGCAGGCGGCCGTCGAGTTCGTGTGCCGCGCACAGCGCTTAGATGAGTTGCTGGCGGCGATCTCGAAAGTGGACCCCTCGGCGCGCCGCGGCGTTCCGCCGTTTGAAGCCGTACTTCGGGTGCAGGTGAGCGGTGGCGTGCCGGTGCAGGCGGATTTAGTGAGTCTACATGTGCACGCGCGGGGGACGAAGAGCTCCGATTAGGCGGAAGGAAGCCCCTATTGCACACTGATCCGGATGCGCATCGCTCCGGTATACTGATCGGCGCCGCCATAGTACCCCGTCAAGTCGAGTGCGTCTCCCGGCCGCGGCGTCGCGCCTTCCAGAAAAATCACATTCGGCACCGTTCCCACCAGCTCCCACTGGAGGCTCGGGCGCATGAATGCTTTGCCGGAGCGCGCCAGCACGTGCCGCGGATCGGTTTTGTCGAATAAGATCCAGCCGGGGCCATACACCAGCTTGTCGTTGGCGCCGTTGTATAGCAGCAGAATGCCGGCGCTGGTCACCAAGGGCGGTGGCCCAGGCTCCATCACGCGGTCGTCGAAATCGCCCGGCCGGCGTTCGAGCACCGGCTGACTGGTGGCATCCGTCCAGTGCAGCAGGTCGGCGGAACTGGCCAGTCCCATATAGTCGCGATCCTTTCCGTCGGAATCGTGGCGCGTGCCCAGATAGTACATCCACCATTTGGCGTTGATGCGCTCCGGCACGATCGCGCCGGACTTAGTCCATCCCGTGGTCCACGCGCCGTGGTATGCGGGCAGAATCACACCGTGCCGGCGCCAGTGCCGCAGGTCGGGCGAAGTGGCCAGACACAGTTGCGCGTCGTGCAGGTTATATCCGGTGTAAGTCATGTAATAAACCGTACCGATGCGCAGCACGCGCGGATCTTCCACACCGCCGCCGCGTTCATATGGCTCGGCGGGCTCCAGCACCGGGCGCGGATCTATCTTGAAGTGCAGGCCGTCCGCGGAGGCCGCGTATCCGATGCGCGACGTGCCATGCGCATCGCGCGCGCGGAACAACAGTACGGTTTTCCCGTCTACCATCGCGGCGGCCGGATTGAACGCGCCGGCTTCCATCCACGGCGGCGCAGCGGGCCTCAGCACTGGCCGATCGCTCAGGCGCTCGGCTTGAATGGTGACGGCAGGCGGCGCTGCCAGCACCGCGGCGAAAAAAGCGAAGAAAACTCGGATATACATAACTTAAAGTAATATACTGTCTTCTTGCGCCTGAGTAAACGCCATTTCGTCCCCGGCCTTCTCGCGGCCCTGCTTGTCGCGGTACTCGCCGCGCAAACGGTCCCCCCGAAGCAGCCCGAACCGATTCAGGATTACATCCGCAAGATGTGGGGTGTGCTGACCCGGTCGAACCGTAATCTGGCGTCGGCCGCCGTCGATCCCAAGTTCAAACCTCTGCCCAATGGCCGTTGGCCCGTTTACGTTCCCGCCAACGAGAATGTGCCGCTGATCGAGGGCGCGTTGCGGCGTGACATGGCGCCGGCCGATTTCGCAAGAATTGAAATCCGCAAGCTGCCCGGCGATCCCGCGCAGATCCTGGCTGAGACAAAAGATCAAGGCCTGCTCTATCTGCCGCGGCCCTACGTCGTGCCCGGTGGACGCTTCAATGAAATGTACGGCTGGGACAGCTATTTCATCCAGCTTGGCCTGCTGCGCGATAACGACGTCGCGCTGGCCAAGGATATGGCCGACAATTTCCTGTACGAGATCCGCAACTATGGAAAGATCCTGAACGCCAACCGCACGTATTACCTCACGCGCTCGCAGCCTCCCTTCCTGACTCAAATGCTGCTGGGCGTCTACCGGCGCAATAAGGATCGTAAGTGGCTGGCGGATGCCGTGCCCGCCATCGAATCGTATTACCGCTTCTGGACCAGCGAGCCCCACCTTACGCCCGCGACTGGCTTGTCGCGCTATTATGACCTGGGTGACGGCCCTGCACCCGAGTCGCTTTCCGCCGAGCGCGACGCCCAGGGACTGACGCACTACGACCGCGTGGAGGAGTATTACCGCACGCACAAAGTCGCCGATTACGAGGTCGGCGAGTTCTTCGACCAGAAGAGAAACATACTTACCGATCTCTTTTACAAAGGCGACCGCTCGATGCGCGAGTCCGGCTTCGACCCATCCAATCGCTTCGGCCCCTTCAGCGTTGACATCATCCATTACGATCCGGTGTGCCTCAATTCGCTGCTGTACTTGATGGAGGAACAAACGGCTGAAATCCTGACGATCGTCGGCAGAGAGGCGGAAGCGGCCCCCTGGCGGAAACGCGCGGCCGACCGCGCGGCGGCCATCAACCGGCTGATGTGGGATGCGCAGGATGGCCTCTACTACGATTACAA
>JBEKPZ010000126.1:0-19702 GCA_049520215.1 Bryobacteraceae bacterium
GCCGGCGAACCGGCCCTGCTCTACGCCGTCTTCGATTTTCTGGGACGCCAGGGCGCCTTCTTCGGAATCGATGGCGAAAGCTATCCACTCGACCGCGCGCCGGACCTGCTCCTTCCCCCGCCCAACCATCCCTGGACCGCGCAGCCCCGCTTCGCCGTGCGCGGACTGCTGCCCTGGCCCGATTTCCTGAATTGCATCAGCGTGTACAACGAAGAGGACTTTCGCGCCTACTTCGAAAACATGCTGCGCATGCGTTTCAACACCTTCGGCATGCACGTCTACACCGGAGCGGAGGACGCCGCCGAATCCTACCTGTCCTTCGAATACGCAGGCGCAGGCCACCGCGCGTACCTCGACAACTCCGCCAGCCAGCGCTGGGGCTATCTCCCGCAGCGCACCTCGCGCTATGGCATGGGCGCGGCGCAATTCTATGACAGCGAAGTCTTCGGTTCGGACGCGACGCGCCTGGGCCGTGACCCGTGGGAAATCGCCGAGCGTACGCGCCAACTGCTCGACACGGCCCTGCGCTATGCGGGCAAGCTGGGCTTGCGCACCGGCGTGGGCTTCGAACCCTACCAAATCCCCGACGCGATCCTGCGCGCCATGCCGCCGGAAGCGAAGCCGCAGGGCCCCGGCCCGCGCTTCGATATCGAATCCGTCACCGCGCGCGACCTGCTGGAGACGCGCCTGGCGCAACTGCTCGAGGCCTACCCGGAAGTCGACGACGTCTGGCTTTGGGAAGACGAGGAGATGAATTGGGAAAGCCGCAAGACCGGCCAGCCGCTCTCCGTCACTCCATTTATCCAGGCTCACGATTTCCTGCGCCGCAACGCTCCCCGCAAGAATCTGGTGGTATCCGGCTGGGGCGGCGTGGCGCGCCATTTTGAGGACTTCCACAAACGGCTGCCAGGCGATATTATCTTCGCCTGTCTCAGCGATTCGCTGGGCTGGGACCCGGTAAACGAGGTCTTCGGCAAATTGGACGGCCGCCAGCGCTGGCCCATTCCCTGGCTGGAGGACGACCCATCCATGTGGCTGCCGCAATTCCACGTGCACCGCTTCGAGCGCGATCTGAACCGCGCGGCGGGCATGGGCTGCCAGGGCTTGCTCGGCATCCACTGGCGCCATCGCATCGTAGACCCCACCGCCGTCTACCAGGCCCGCTTCAGTTGGGACGCCGCACTGGCGCCACTCGATCATTACCGCTCGTTCGCGCGCACGCAAGCTGCCGGCGGCCGCGCCTCCCGTCTGGCCGAAGTGCTGGATGCCGCGGACCGCGATCGAAAACTGCTCTGCACCTTCAGTGGCGAGGTCCGCGACGGTCACGCCGTGCAGCAGGAATTCACAGGCGACTACGACGAAGCCTTCGAGTTCTGGCGGGACTTCCAGATTCGGTCGGCCCTGATCGCCTCGCAGAAGGAGGTGGCCGCCGCCATGCGCGAACTGTTCGGCGCGGCTGCCTCACCTGTCGAGAAGGAGCGTCTCGCCTATCTGATGGGCCACGTCGAATTCCTGGTCCCCTATGCGGATGCCTGGATGCTCGCGCACCGCCTGCACCTCGTCCTCCAGGCCGCCCTCGACCTGAAGCAGAAAGGCAAGCGTGCCGAAGCTCGCGCCAAGGTCGCGCGGGAGGGTGTCCCGTTGTGGCTGCAACTCGCGCCGCAGGTCCGCCGCGCGATTCTCTCCTTTCAGCGGATCGTCGCCACACGCAATGACCTGGGGACGCTGGCCTCCATGCACAACAAGTTCGAGCGCCTGGCGCTGTTTCGCCTGAGGCTCTCGATGAAGGAGTTCCTGGGCCAACTCCCCGCCGAAACCGAAGAGGCATTCCGCCAGGCGGTGCGCCCGGATACGGAAGCTCCCGCGCGGCTGTTCGTGCCCACGCGTCCCACGCTCCTCGCGCGGGGAGAGTCGGTCCGGCTGATGCTAGTGGCCCCCGGAGAAGCACCCGCCACCAACGTCGCGCTGCACGTGCGCCCGCGAGGCGCGGCCAGTTGGCAAACGGTTGCGGCGCGCCTGCTGGGCCGCCGCACCTACGAAGCCCGGCTCGGCCCGCTGGATTCCTCCGCCTCGCTTGCCGAATACTACTTCTCGGCAAACGTAGGAGAGAACAAACTAAAGACGCAACCGTATCTGCTCACCCTGCTGTAACTGCTACCAGAAGTAGACCAGAAGTGGGGCAGGCTCTCAGCCTGCGCGGGACTCTCAGTCCCGCCTCTTCTTCCTCACTAACATTAACTCCCCATACTCCCAGACCATCGCCGTCACCCCCGGCCGCCAAGGCACGCGTGCCCCCGAACGGCGTATAATCGCGTATTCACTATGCACAGCCATGGATCGTTTCTGCGAAGAATTCCGATGCTGGTGGTCCTCGCCGCCGCCGCTCTGCCTATGTCTCACGCGCAACCGCCGCAAGGGCCGGCCCAACTCGCCGAAGCGCGCAAGGCGCTGGAGGATGAGATCGAGTCGGTGGCGATTGTGGACCGCAAAGTAATGGTGCCGATGCGCGACGGCAAACGCATGGCGGCCGATCTCTACCGGCCCAAGGATACCTCGAAAAAGTATGGGACCATCTTCGTGCGCACGCCCTACAACTTTAACTATTGGGACGTCAAGAACGGCGTGCCGAGCGACATGAAGACGCCTCTGGAGGCCGTCAAGCGCGGCTACGCATTCGTGGAGATGAACGAGCGGGGACACTTCTTCTCCGAAGGCGCCTACGATATCCTGGGCCCGCCGCTGACCGACGGTACCGACGCGATCTCCTGGATTTCGTCGCAACCCTGGTCCAACGGCAAGGTGGGAACTATCGGCTGCTCCTCGACGGCCGAATGGCAACTGGGGGTCGCGGCGCAAGGCAATCCGGCGTTTGCGGCCATGATCCCGCAGGGCTTCGGCGCGGGAGTCGGGCGCGTGGGGCCGTATTACGAACAGGGCAATTGGTACCGCGGAGGAGCGGTGCAGATGCTGTTCATCGCCTGGCTGTACGGAGAGCAGAACCAGGTGCGGCCGACGTTTCCGCCCGGCACCTCGCAGGAAGATCTGGCCCGCGCGGCGAAGGCCTTCGACCTGGCGCAGCAGTTGCCGCCCGTGGACTGGTCAAAGGCGCTGCAGCACCTGCCGGAGATGGATATTATCAAGGCGGTCGACGGACCGAACGGCATCTTCGCCGACCGGGAAGAAGTCTCCACCGGCGGCGCGATGATCAAGCGGACGCCGAACGATCCGGCATGGTATCGCGGCGGGCTGTGGCACGACGACAAAACCATCAACGTGCCGGGATTCTGGTTCATGTCGTGGTACGACGTATCGGTGGGGCCGAACTTGGCCGCCTACAACTTCGTGCGCAAAACGGCGAAGCCCGAGATAGCCAACCAACAATACGCCGTGATCGCACCGACCCTGCACTGTGGGTACAAGCGTGCCACGGAGCACACCGTGGTCGGCGAGCGGGACATGGGCGACGCGCGTCTGGACTATGACGCCCTCACCTATGGGTGGTTCGACCACTTCCTGAAGGGAGAAGATAACCACATTCTGGAGAAGACGCCCAGGGTCCGCTACTTCACCATGGGCCTGAACAAGTGGCAGACATCGGAGACCTGGCCGCCTGCGGGCGCGCACCCAATGACCCTGTTCCTCGCCAGCGGCGGGAAAGCCAACAGCTTGTATGGCGACGGCGCATTGGCTGCCGCCGCGCCGGATGCGGATGCGGCCGACGGATTCGTATACGATCCCACAAATCCGGTGCCATCCTACGGCGGCAACGTCTGCTGCACAGGCAATGCGGTCGTGGGGGGCGCTTTCGATCAGCGCAAGATGGAGGCGCGGGCCGATATTCTGGTCTACACTACCGAACCGCTGGGGGAAGGACTCGAGGTGAGCGGCCCGATGGAAGCGACGCTCTACGTATCGTCGGACGCTAAGGACACAGATGTCACGGTGAAGATGATCGACGTCTACCCGGACGGGACGGCCTATAACCTCGACGAGACCATTCAGCGCGTCCGCTATCGCGAGGGATATGAGAAGCCGCCGGCATGGATGGAGAGGGGCAAGGTGTACAAGGTGACGCTGCAGCCGATGACCACCAGCAACTACTTCCCGGCTGGGCACCGCATTCGGATGGAAGTATCCAGCAGCAATTTCCCGCGCTTCGACCGGAACTTCAATACGGGCGGTTCCACGTATGACGAGGTGCAGGGGGTGGTGGCGCACAACGTAGTGCATCACTCCAAACAGTACCCATCGCGGATAACAGTGACAGTGGTGAAGCGGGCCGGTAGCTAATGTGGGGCAGGCTCCCAGCCTGCGGCGGCCTCTCAGGCCGCCCCGCGCGCGCGAGCGCGCGTCCTTGTCTTCCCCTTATTGCTGAGGCTTGCCGCACTCCGCACAGAATTTGGCCGTCTTCGGAATGGCGTGTCCGCATTCCACGCAGAACTTCGTCTCGCCCGATGCGCCCGGTTGCGCCGCAGCCGGCTTCATAGCGTTCATCATAGTCTGCGCCATGCTGATGCCGGCGCCCAGCCCCACGCCCACCCCAGCCGCGCCGCCTTCGTTGGCCGCCGCAATGGGGATGGCCTGCGCCGCCTCGAATTGCGCATAACGTCCCAGGTCGCCCACCATGTTCATGCCGATGCGCTGGTCCAGAATCTTCTGCAATTCGTCCGGCAGCGAAAGATTCTCGACGATCAACTGGTTCAACTCCAGCCCCAGCGCCTTGAACGCCGGGCCCGTATGCTCGGCGATCTTCTGCGCCAGCGTCGCCTGGTGCGCCGCCATATCCAGGAACGGCACGTCGCTGTTGGCGAACGTATCGGTCATGCGCGCGATAATCGTTTCGCGCAGTTGCCCCTCCAGATCCGCCACCCGATAGGTGTCCCGCGTGCCGCTCACGTTTGTGTAGAAAACTCGCGGGTCCGCCACGCGGTAAGTGTAAATGCCGTATCCGCGCAGCCGCACCGCGCCGTACTCCTTGTCGCGAATCGTGATAGGCGTCGCGGTGCCCCAGCGCTGGTCGATCTGCAGCCGCGTCGAGAAGAAATACACATCCGATTTGAAAGGCGATTCGAAGGCCTTGTCCCAGTTCATCAGGTCCGTGAGCAGCGGCAGATTGCGCGTGTTCAGGGTGTACAGGCCCGGCCCGAACACATCCGCAATGCGGCCCTCGTTGACGAAGGCGGCCATCTGCGACTCGCGTACCGTCAGTTGCCCGCCCGTCTCAATCTCCATATCCTGCATCGGATACCGATAGGCCAGCACGCCATCTTCATCCTCGTTCCACTGGATGACGGCGATAAATTGTTTGCCGAGAAAACTACGCAGGCTCATGCGCACCTCAGTATACTAGATTGTACCTGTTTGCACCCTTATGGCTGGCGTGGAATGGATTGTCGAAGCGCACGGCTGCCCGCCCGGCGGACTGCGGGACGTGGCCGTACTGCGCGCCCTATTCCTGGCGCTCATCGGCGACCTGGGCCTTCATACGGTGGGCGAGATCCTGTGGCACCAATTCCCGAATCCAGGCGGCATAACCGGGCTGGCGTTGCTGTCGGAATCGCACCTGACGTGCCACACTTTCCCAGAGCATGGCTCGATCTGCCTGAATCTGTTTAGCTGCCGCCCGCGTCCGCGGTGGGACTTCGAAACCCGGTTGCGCGAATACCTGGGGGCTGAACATGTCAGCGTCCGCGACGTGACGCGAGACTACATCCCGGTGGGGATCGGCATATGACGCAGCCTGCCGCGCTTTGCCCAAGCTGTGGCGCGCCGATTCTGTTCCACTGGTCGAGCAGCGTCCAGACCACCTGCCCGCATTGCAAATCCATCCTCATTCGCACAGACGTCAACCTGGAAAAGGTTGGCGTCGTCTCGGATCTGCCGCCCGATAGCTCGCCGATCCAACTCGGCACTTCCGGCGTCTACGAGAACGGCGCCTTCACCGTAGCCGGACGCATCATATACGACTATGACGAAGGCTCCTGGAACGAGTGGCACATCGTGTTGAACGCGGCTAACAGCGCAGCCGGCAGCGCCTGGCTGTCGGATGCGCAAAGCCAATACGCGGTGACTTTCGCCCTGCAGGCCGGCCCGCTGCCGGCGCTCGCTGCCGTGCACCTCGGCGATCGGTTCACCTGGAACAAGACCGCGTTGGCGGTGACCGCCATCACCGAGGCGCGCTATCGCGGCGTCGAAGGCGAGCTGCCCTTTCAGTATTGGGATAAACAGGGAGCTACTTTCGTCGACTTGCGCTCCACGGCCGGCGACTTCGCGACGCTCGATTACAGCGACGCCCAGCCGCTGCTTTACCTCGGGAAAATAGTCGATTTCGACGCGCTGCGCCTGAAGAATCTGCGCGCCTTCGAGGGATGGTCATGAGTCCGGAAACGCCGCCGCAGGTGCAAACGCTGGCCTGTCCCAACTGCGGCGCGCCGCTAACCGTGCGCTCCATGGGGCGCGCCGTCACCATTGTGTGCGGTCATTGCAATTCCATCCTGGATGCCGAGGATCCGCAACTCAAAATCCTGCAACGCTTCGAGGCTGCCACCGGTGGCGAAGAACCGCTGATCCCCCTGGGCAGCCGTGGCAAGTGGCGCGGTGCGCTTTATGAGGCGATCGGTTTCCAGGTGCGCTCCCTGGAAGCCGACGGCCTCACTTATAGCTGGCGCGAATATCTGCTCTTCAACCCGTACAAGGGATTTCGCTACCTCACCGAATACAACGGCCATTGGAACGACTGCAGCGTGGCCACCGCCTTGCCCGAGGCCGACGGAATTGGGGCCAGGTACCTCGGCAAGAAGTACAAGCACTTCCAAACCTGCACCGCGACAACCACCTTTGTGCTCGGCGAATTCCCCTGGCAGGTGCGCGTGGACGATGCCGTCGCAGTCACCGACTATGTCGCTCCGCCCTACGTGCTTTCGTCGGAAATGGCGGGTAGCGAGACCACCTGGACACTCGGAGAATACGTACAAGGCGCCGATATCTGGAAAGCTTTCGGTCTGCCGGGTATTGCGCCCGCCCCCATGGGCGTCTACGAGAATCAACCTTCCGCGTTGAAGTCTTCCGCCAGCCAGACCTGGTTCGCCTGCGCGGGGCTCGCGACGGCGATCTTCGTGATTTTCACCTTGAACCAGGTCTTTTCGCAACAGGCACAAGTGTTCCGGGAGGCCTACCGCTTTTCGCCATCGAGCGCCGAAGCGTCCTTCGTCACTCCGGAATTCGAGCTCAAAGGGCGCACTTCCTCGGTCGAAGTCCAGACCGACGCGGACGTATCCAACCAGTGGATCTTTCTGAACTATGCATTGATCGACCAAGACACCGGGCAGGCTTACGATTTCGGGCGCGAAGTGACCTATTATAGCGGCGTCGATTCGGACGGTACCTGGCAGGAAGGCAGCCAGCACGATCGGGTCACACTGCCGTCCATACCGCCCGGCCGCTACTATTTGCGCATCGAGCCTGAGTCGGACGCCAGCCTGGGGACCATTGGCTATACGGTAACAGTGACGCGCGATGTGCCCGTGCTGGGAGTATATTTCTTGGCGTTGGCCGCTATCTTGCTGCCTGCCTTATTGATTTCCTGGCGCACTTACAATTTCGAGCAGATGCGCTGGGCGGAAAGCGACCATCCCATGAAGTCTGTCGGAGGCGGCGAATGATCTGGAACCGGGTGTATCTGATTTACGGAATCGCGGTGGTGTTGCTCCTCGGAGCCGGCGCTTACCGCGGCTGGAGCTTTACATCGGTCAACGAAGTCAAGAACGTGCCGGGGTCCATTCGGGACAATCCCGGCTCTTATCGCGCGATTTACAGCAGCTATCACCATTACACAGGAGGTAAGTGAAATGCCTATCGTGACGTTCCCCAATATTGTCAACGCCCTGGTGTTTGCTCTTGTCGGCATCCTGATCTTCGTGGTTGCCTTTTTCGTCCTCGACAAGCTGACGCCTTACCATCTCTGGAACGAAGTCGTTCACCAGCACAACACCGCCCTGGCGATCCTGATCGGCGCGCTCTCCCTGGGTCTCTGCCTGATCATCGCCGCGGCCATCCACTAGGGCCTTGGAGGGCGGGCTTCAGCCCGCGCGGGGCTTTAGCCCCGCTCTCACAACCGTGGCCTTAGTCCTCTTCATATCCGTCTTCCTGATCTCCGCCTGCGGGCTGATCTACGAACTCGTCGCGGGGACCCTGGCCAGTTACCTGGTCGGCGACAGCGTCTTCCAATTCTCCACCATCATCGGCTGCTACCTCTTCTCGATGGGAATCGGCAGCGCGCTGTCGCGCTACATTCATCGCGGCCTGGTCCACCGCTTCATCTGGATTGAGCTGATGATCGGCCTGATCGGAGGCTTCTCTTCAGCCCTCCTATTCCTGGCCTTCGCCTACACGCAGGCCTTCGCCTTCCTGATGTATTTCATCGTCACTGTGATCGGCATTCTGGTAGGCCTGGAAATTCCCCTGCTGATGCGCATCGTGCGCGGCCACTTCGATTTCCGCGACGCCGTGGCGCACGTACTCACCTTCGACTACATCGGCGCGCTGGCCGCCTCGCTGCTATTTCCCATCGTCCTGGTCCCGCACCTGGGCCTGGTGCGCTCCGCCATGCTGTTCGGCATCGTCAACGCGGGCGTGGCGCTGTGGAGCACCTATCTGTTCGCGGCGCAGTTGGGAGCCCGCCGCTTGTTGCGCGGCGTCTCCGCCATAGTGCTGGCGATTCTGCTCTGCGGCCTGCTCGAAGCCAAGCGCATTACCGCCGTCGCCGAAGACAACATCTACGCCGACGAAATCATCTTCGCCCGCGATACGCGCTACCAGCACATCGTCCTCACGCGCTTTAAGGACGATCTGCGGCTGTTCCTCAACAGTCACTTGCAATTCAGCTCACGCGACGAATATCGCTATCACGAGTCGCTGGTGCACCCCGGCCTTTCCGCGATTCCCGCTCCGCGGCGCGTTCTGGTGCTGGGCGGCGGCGACGGGTTGGCGTTGCGCGAAATCCTCAAGTATCCCCAAATCGAAAGCGCCACCCTCGTGGATCTCGATCCCGAGATGCCCCGCCTGTTCTCCTCCAACCCCATGCTGACCGCGCTCAATCAGCGCAGCTTCCTCTCCCCCAAGGTGCACGTGGTCACCGCCGATGCGTTCCCGTGGATCGATTCCGACCCAAGCAGTTTCGACTTCATCGTGGTGGATTTTCCCGACCCTACCAACTACGCGTTAGGCAAACTCTATACCACGGCTTTCTATCGCGCCGCGGCCCGTCACCTGAGCGCGCAGGGACTGCTGGTGGTGCAAAGCACGTCGCCCATGTTTGCGCGCGATTCCTACTGGTGCATCGAAACGACGCTCCGCCAGGCCGGGCTGAAAACGTCCCCATACCATGTCTATGTGCCCTCTTTCGGCGAATGGGGATTCATCCTCGCGTCTCACAGGGACTACAGCATGCCCAAAAGCCTGCCGTCAGGCCTGCGCTTCCTGAGTGTGGCCACGCTGCCGGCCCTGTTCCAATTCCCGCCCGATATGGCGCCCATCCCCATGCCGCCCAATACGCTGAACGACCAGGTGCTGGTGCGTGCCTACGATAAGGATTGGAAGGATATCAGCCATTGACGGCGACGCGGCGCCAGTTCGTCGCTAGCGCCTCGGCGGCTCTGGTCGGGATGGCCGCCAAAGGCGAACGCCCGCTGGCAGGGTCGTTCGTGAATGACGCCTTCGCCGCCGGCCACCGCATCCGCGATCGCGCGCTCATTCCCGCGGCGCCGCGCGAGGTCCGCATCCCGCTGGTGATCGCCGGCGGCGGCATCGCCGGCCTCAGCGCCGCGTGGCGTCTCGAAAAGCGCGGGTTTCGCGATTTCGTTCTCCTGGAAATGAACGATCAGGCCGGCGGCAACGCGCGCTCGGGCGAGAACGAAGTCAGCCGCTATCCCTGGGCCGCGCATTATGTGCCCGTGCCCGGACCGCAAGCCCTCTACGTCCGCGAACTCTTCGAAGAGTTGGGTGTGTTGCGCGACGGCGTGTGGAACGAGCGCGTCCTGTGCTTCAGTCCGCAAGAGCGGCTGTTCCTATATGGCAAATGGCAGGAAGGCATCGAGCCGGCCATCGGGCTCAGCCGCAAGGATCGCGAACAATTTCAGCGGCTGGAAGATTTGTTCGCCGCCTCTCGCTCGAGCGGCGGCTTCACTATCCCGATGGAACTCGGCCTCAACCGCGGCCCGCGGGATCTGGACAAGCTCTCTTTCGCGGACTGGCTTCGTCAACACCGCATCGATTCGCCGCTGGTCCTGTGGTACATGAATTACTGCTGCCGCGACGATTACGGCGCGATGGCCGCCGATACGTCCGCCTGGGCCGGTGTGCACTACTTCGCCTCGCGCGCACCCGAAGAGAAAGGCCCGCTCACCTGGCCGGAGGGCAACGGCTGGATCACCCGGCAGTTACTGCAGCGCGTCGGGTCGTTTGTGCGCACCGGCCAACTGGTGCGGCGAATCCAGCGCCAGGGTACCCGCTATCTGGTGCTGACCGATAGTGTCCGCTACCTCGCGGACGCCGTCATCTATGCGGCCCCCACCTTTCTCGCGCCTTATTTAATCGAAGGCTTCGGCCCGCTCGAGAAGTTCGAATACTCTCCCTGGCTGACGGCCAACCTGACCGTCGACCGGCCGCCGCGTGGTGCGGGAACGTTGGAACGCGCCTGGGACAACGTGGTGGCGCACTCGCCCACGCTGGGCTATGTGGACGCCACGCACCAAACGCTGCGCTCGCAAGTGGACCGCACCGTCTGGACGTTCTACTGGGCCCTGGCCGAGGCATCGCCGGCCGCCAATCGCGCGCTGCTGCTCGAAAAGGATTGGCGCTACTGGAACGAAGCCATCCTGCGCGACCTGGAGCGTGTCCATCCCGACATCCGCAGTTGCGTATCGCGCATAGATATCATGCGCATGGGACACGCCATGGCTAGGCCCGTGGTGGGATCCATCTTCGATCCGCGTCGGCGAGACCTCGCGCGGCGCCAGGGCCGGTTGCTCTTCGCCAACTCCGACGTAAGCGGCTTCTCAATCTTCGAAGAAGCCCAATTCCGAGGTGTCCAAGCAGCCGAAACCATCCTAGATCGTCTTTAGTGGGGCAGGCTCTCAGCCGGGGTGCCCTCTGGGCCGGGCCTCTCAGGCCGCCCCTCTTCCCCAATCTTCGCTATCATTAAAATCAACCCAATGAACCTGCAAATCGGCCAAACCATCGGCGACTACGAGATCCTCGGTGAACTGGGCGCCGGCGGTATGGGCAAGGTGTTTCGCGTGCGAAACGTCATCTCGGACCGCCTCGACGCCATGAAAGTTCTGCGCCCCGATCTGGTGGCCGACGCCGGCATGGGCGACCGGTTCCTGCGCGAAATCAAAGTCCACGCCAGCATGGTTCACCCCAATATCGCCGGCCTGCACACGGCCCTGCGCCACGGCGATTCCTATCTCATGGTCATGGAACTCGTCGAAGGGCGCAGCCTCGCCGCAGCCATACAAGGCGGCCCGTTCGATCCCGCCGCGGGTGTCGACGCCATCCTCCAGGTGCTGGCGGCGCTCGCCTACGCGCATCGCCACGGCGTCATCCATCGCGACATCAAGCCCGCCAACATCATCGTGAGGCACGACGGCGTGGTGAAGGTCACCGACTTCGGCATCGCCCGCTCCAGTGCGGCGCCGCGCCTCACCGCCACCGGTTCGCTGCTCGGCTCGCTCTACTATATGTCGCCGGAGCAGATCCAGGCGCTGCCTGTGGATCGGCGCTCGGATCTATACTCGGTGGGGGTCACGTTGTACGAGGTGCTTACCGGACGCCGGCCGTTTGAAGGCGCGAATGAATACGAAATCATGAGGGGCCACCTGGAATCCACGCCCGTCCCTCCCGCACAAATCGCCGCCCGGATCGCGCCGGAGCTTTCCCAGGCAATCCTCCGCGCTTTGGCGAAAGATCCCGCGCAACGCTTTCAAACCGCCGAGGAGTTCAGCGCTGCGCTGAGTCCGGCGGGTCCCAGGCCGGCCGCGATCACGCAGACGCTGCGGACCAACCTGCCGCCGTCCGCGCCCCCGCCCGCCGCAACCGAGGACGATCTCACCGCCATTCAGGCCAAGCTGCTTCAATACCTTGGACCCATCACGCCGCGGCTCGTGGCGCAAGCGGCCTCGCGTACCGTGTCGCGAGCCGCGTTGGTCCGGGATTTGGCGGGACATATTCCCGACCTGCGAGAGCGGGAAGTCTTCCTCAAAGCGTGTCAATCCCATTCGACGGAGCCGGCAGTTCCGGTCGAGACACCCCAGCCCGTAACCTGGGATCCCGATTACCTCGAAAAAGTAAAACAATTGCTGGCGCGGCACATCGGCCCGGTTGCCGGCGTCCTGGTGGACCGCACCTGTAAACGGGTCTCTTCGCGCCAGCAGCTCTACGATGTGCTGGCGACCCACATCCCGTCGGAGAAGGACCGGACCCGGTTCCTGCAATCCGTGCCGCGGTAAAGCTGTATAATCTGAGCCGGAGGGCCGAATTGAAGGCCACAAGTGCTACTATCGATCTTATTGAGGCTCGCATAATACAGTGACGGCAACTTAGCCCTTGTGGGGCGGGCAATTTTGCCCGCAGCCGGCTTTCAGCCGGCCCGAGCCGCCTAAAAAGGCGGCTGCGGCCAAGATTGGCCGCCCCACATCGGCCCCGATGCAGAGGGGCATATTTCTCGCGAAAACCGTCACCGTATTACGCGAGACGCGTTCGATTGAGTAACGTTTTCATCAGTTACGCAAAGAAAGACGAGGAAGTGGCGAGAGTCCTGTCCGACTCTCTCCAGCGCGCCGGGTTCTCCGTTTGGTGGGACCGTCACATCCCTCCCGGTCAGACCTGGGACAACGTCATTGGCCGCTCGCTCGAAGCTGCGGACTGCGTCCTGGTCCTGTGGTCCAGCAACTCGATCGCGTCGCGCTGGGTGCGCGAAGAGGCCGACCGCGGCGCCCGGCGGGGCTGCTTGATCCCAGTGCTAATAGAAAAGGTTGAGCCGCCGTTCGGCTTCGGGCGGATTGAGTCCGCCGACCTCTGTACCTGGCACGGCGATGAGCATGACCCTGAGTTCACCAACCTGCGCGCCGCTGTGTCGGATCTGGTCCGGGCCGCTGGCGGCGAGCGGGGGGCGCCCCCGATGCGCGTCAGCCCGGCTGTTAACCCGGCGGACACTCATCAGCCTGTGATCTGGGATCCCGATTACCTCGAAAAGGTGACACAGTCGCTGGCGCGCCACCTTGGTCCGGTTGCGGGCGTCCTGGTGGACCGCACCTCCAAGCGGGTGGCCTCGCGCCAGCAGCTCTACGATGCCCTGGTGACACACATCGCCTCGGAAAAGGACCGCGTGAAGTTCCTGCAATCCGTGCCCAAGTAAAGTTCCCCGGCGCGGGAACCGATCATGGTTCGATCATTCCCAGCGCTGTCACCAGGCTGCGCCGCAGCCGGTTAAACGAAGCCGCCAGCATGGAGACCTCGTCGCTGCCCTTAACCTGCAACTCCGGACAGTCTTCCACTTTGCCCAGACTGATACGGTCGGCCGCCGCCGAAAGCTGCCGGATGGGCCGAATCACGGTCAGGAACAACACCGCGTTCAATAGCGCCAGCGTGATCAGAAACACCCCTCCCACCGATAACATGAAATCCTGGAATCCTTCGTGGGCCAGCTTCAACGAAACGGCCATCGGCACCGATACGATTTGCGCTGCCACAACTTCGTTCGGCTTCCACCCGAAGCCGTGATCCCTGCCGTACCGTCTGATCATGGCCGCGGGCGCGATTCTGGGAACGTCGTGACACTCCAGGCACGGCGGAGCGGCGCGCATGGGACGCGCCAGGAACATCACCCGGCCGGTGGGCGTGTCCCGCTCACTCACGATTTCCTTCTGGCCGGCGTGGTTGCGGAACGTGTTGATTACGTCCGCCTCCCAGTCCACCGCGCGGTCCCGGAGATTGGTCGGGTTCAGCGTGGCTTCTTTATAGGAGTAGTCGGAATACTGTCCTTGCAGGTATCCAAAAGTCTCCGTGGCGGCGAAGGCCGGGACGGTCTGCGGCAGAAAGCTCATCTGGTGCGCTTGCTGCGTCTCCAGCAGCGGCTTGATTTGGGAGGTCGTATACGTTCGCGCGGCCATCGCCGTCTCCATCATCAGCCGCGTCTGCTGGGTCACCTGCGCGCGGGCGTTCCGTTGCAGGAATTCGTTGGCCACGTATCCCGACACCGCCAGACCGGCGCCGAATACCACGACAAAGATCAGATTGAATTTCAGAAGTAGTTTCACGGTTCCCTCGCTCTGTCGATAGTACGCTAAATGCGGCCCTGCTCTCAACCGCTCAAATCCGTGGCCATAATATAAGGTATGCCCTTCGTATCCATCCCCCAGGCTATCGACGAGATCCGCTCCGGCCGCATTCTGGTGGTGGTAGACGATGAAGACCGTGAAAACGAAGGCGACCTCACCATCGCCGCCGAAAGAACCACCCCCGAAGTCGTCAACTTCATGGCCACTCATGGCCGCGGCCTGATCTGTCTGGCCCTCACGCCGGAGACGTGCGACACGCTGCGCCTGCCGTTGATGTCGCCGCGGAACACTTCCAACTTCGGCACGGCATTCTGCGAGTCGATCGATGCGCGCGACGGCACCACCACCGGCATCTCCGCCGCCGACCGTACCTGCACCATCTTGACCGCGATCCGCCCGGATTGCCGCCCAGCCGATCTGGCGCGGCCCGGCCACGTCTTCCCGCTGCGCGCGCGCGAAGGCGGCGTCCTGGTGCGCGCCGGCCAGACCGAAGCCTCCGTGGATCTGGCGCGCCTCGCCGGTCTCACGCCCGCCGGCGTCATCTGCGAAATCATGAACGACGATGGCACCATGGCGCGCGTGCCCCAACTGGTCGAATTCTGCCTGCGGCACGGTCTCAAAATGATTTCGGTCGCCGACCTGATCCGCTACCGTCTGCAACACGAGCGCTACATCCGGCGCGTCGGCGAGGGCTGCATCGAAACGGAATTCGGCCCCTTCCGCACCTACGCGTATACCAGCGACATTTCGCCGGAGATGCACATGGCGCTCATCCGGGGCGAGGTGGCGGGCGCCGAACGCGTGCTGGTGCGTATGCACTCCCACTGCGTCTACGGGGATGTTTTCGGTTCCACCCGCTGCGATTGCCAGAAGCTCATCCGCGGCTCCCTCGAGCGCATCGCCGCGGAAGATTTGGGCGTGCTGGTCTACCTGCATCAGACCGGACCGGGGTTCCATACGCAGAAAACTCCGGCCGGGTTGGATCGCCTGGTGTCGCACAGCCGCGACTTCATGCACTATACCGGCGCCGCCGGCCAACGCCAGTTGCAGCATGAGAGCGGCATCGGCGCGCAGATTCTCTCCGATCTGGGCTTGCACACCATCCGCCTGCTGACCAATCATCCGCGCAAGATCGTGGCCCTGGAGGGCTTTGGCATCGAGATCGTCGAGCAGGTCCCGGTCACGAGTACATAGCGCTGTGGGGCAGGCTCTCAGCCTGCGGCGGCCTCTCAGGCCGCCCGCACGCCATATTTTCGGATCTCCCGGTATTTTGTAGTATGATGAACGCGGGAGGACGCTATGCTGCAGATCCGCTCCACCGTCAAACTGGATGACATAGAGTTGGTGCTGAAAGCCGTCGCCCATCGCCACAATGCCAATGTGACGGTGGTCAGCCACCTGGGGCAGCCGCATCACGTACACGCGGACGGTGGCCCGCGCGAGGCTCTTGTTTTCACCCTCTATCATCCCAAGCTGTACACGTCCCTGTTAGCCGCCGACATCCGCTTCGCCGGCTTTCTGCCTTGCCGCGTGGCCGCCTGGCCGGAGGGCGATGGCGTCATGTTGCAAGCCCTCACACCTTCGGGATATTGCCGCGTTCTGGGCCGCTCGGATCTGGAATCGCTGGCGGCGCCGCTCGATGGTGTGCTGCAGCGCATTCTGGAAGACGCCGCCCACCCCCTCACCGCCTCCGCCCGGTCCCGCCCCGGAGTGGAAACGTCCCGCTGGGGCGCCACCGAGGACCAGGTGAACATGCAGGCTACCCTGCCCCAACGCATCGATTACCGCGGCACCAAAATCGAGGACGAAGCCGGCACCGGCGCGCACGATTCCCCCGGCGGATAAGCGTCATCGCGGCCGCGCCGCGCCGAATGTGAACCACGAGCGGATTACCCGCTGCCGGTTATCTACCTCCGCCGTCGCCACAAAACCGGGCTGTGCCGGCGTGCCAAAGCGCATGTCCATGGCTTCCACGTGGGTAGCGCCTTCCGGATCGGCCAGCGGCATAGTCCGCTCCAGTGGAAACAGCGAGAATTTGAAAAAGTCGCGAAAATCCGGTGAATTGTTGGCGGCCTGGATGGCCGCTCCGGGTTCGGCTTTATAGAAAATGGCGCCGCGCGATGGATCGAATTCTTCCAGCAAGCTGAAATTAATGACGCTATAAAACTCGCGAGTTTCCACCAATCCGCGCCACGCCAGCGGATTCACCGGTCCGGGCAGCGCCGCCACCCGCAAGGGCTGCTCGCCGGCGTAAATGCGGGAATCCAGTGTGGCGGCCGCGCGCGCGTGCAGCGCTCCGCGTCCGATATTGTAGAGCCCCAGAAACAGCAGCGCAAAAATGGCAAACCCGCGCCCGGCGCTGCCGGTGCGTGCGCCAATCTCCGCGTTCACCAGCCGCGCCATCGCCGGCCCGGCCAGCCCCGCCAGCAGCACCGCCCAAATCCACAGGTCCACCACCGAAGTGAAGTCCAGATGGAACCATCTCCCGGAGAACGGCAGCAGCAAGCGAATCCCATACACGTTGGTGTAGTCCAGCAGCAGATGCGACGCCACCGCCGCCAGCGAAATGGCGTAAGCCCCCAGCCACTGGAACGGTTTGCGCGTGAACAGCCGCACCGCCAACACCGGCAGCAGCGCCATCAACGGCCAGGCGGCGAGGGAATGCGTCAAGTGGCGGTGGTAGTTGAGATAGTTGAGCTGTCCCCCGGCCAGCGTCACGATATCGATATCGGGGGCGTTGGCCGCCAGCACCAGAATCCAGGGCGCCTGTGGCGAGAATCGGTTTAATCCCGCGCGTCCCAAGAATAGGCCTGTAACTGAATGCGTAAGCGGATCCATGCTTGTCTGAAGGCCGGATTGTACCACGGAAGGAAAGCGGGCGGCCCCAAAATACCCATTCCCAGTTGGGCCCGCCCGGCAGCCGGCTGCCGCCCATCAGGCGGCCGAGAGCCCCACCGGCGGGCGCAGCACCTTGGCTGGCGCACGTTTGGGCACGATCGCCACGGTTCGGCTTGGGTGATCGTTGCTCATCGTGCCGCCGAAGTATTCATCCAAAGGAAACAAGCTGTGAGGTTCCAGTTCCCGGAAAACTCGACCCAATTTCTGCTCGATTTTGTAAATAATATGAAAGAATGTGCCCCGATCGATTTCCAGCCGCCAACAGCAAAGCTTCCAGTCCGCCCCCAGCAGGTAATGGAAGCGGAAAATGTCGTACTCCAGGGGGCTCAGCGCGTTGCGGCTGACCAGGCAGAAATCGGCTATGTACTCCTCCACTTTGCGGCCGTAGGTCAAGCGGTTGTCCTTGCCGTTGCAGAATTCCAGCCGCACCCGGCTCAGGTGCCGGTCCCGGTTGGTGCAGTCTCTAAAGCGCAGGTAGCAAACGCGAAATATGGCCCGAAAGACGCAGTTGCAGGGTACCTCCCGGTCGTAACGTCCTGGACGCAATCCATAACCATGGCAGTGCGCACAGGTCGTCTTTGCGAGCGCTATCGTTTGTGATCGATCCCAGTTCATCGTTTTGAAACGTCCTCTCGGCGACCCTCCGTCGTGTGGGCCAGCCATGACTAAAAACTTGTCTCAAATCTAACGTCTGGTCCGGGAATCGTCAAGCGCATTCCCGGGCATGTTTAGAGGATTTGTTGGGAAATAAAGAGGCACATATTGCGTATCTTATTCTCGTATATTAGGTTAAACTCTGCTTAATTGTTGCATAAATAAATTGTGGTACTATACGAACTATCCTGGAATAGTACGGTTTTATACTGTGTCTATTTCCCGGAGAAATAGGGTGGAGGCTTTCTCCAGGTGGACTTCCGGCTTCTCCAGTTGCGGCTCGTCTCCCACGTCCGAGCCCGCGTGCGCAATGGAGAACTCAGCGAACGCGGTCTGGCCCGCATCACCGGTATTTCGCAGCCCCATATCCATAACGTGCTGAAAGGAAACCGGCTCCTGTCCCCGGACCTCGCCGACCAAATGCTCCGGCGCCTGCGCATTAACCTCGTGGATCTGCTCATCGCCGCCGATGCCGCCGCCCCGCCCCGCCCGGAACCTGGGGATTGCCCCGATTGCCGCATGGTGGCCCTCCTGGACGGTTGGATCGGGCGCGAATATCCGTATCCCCAAACCGCCGGCCGCCAGCGATATCCATTTCCGGCGGCCGCCTTGGATTCCCTGGACTTCCCCGTGGCAGCCCGGTTGGCGCCAGACCCGCTGCGGGCGCCTATGTTCAGCGGTGCCGGCGTGGTGCTGCTGGACCGCTCCGAAGACGTCCGCCGTGATCCGGATGAAGAAGGCTACTTCGCCTTGGACCTGGGCGGAGCGGGCACCATCGTAATGGTACGGCGCGTCGGGCGGCATCTGTATCTGTGGGCCCGCCACGCGGACGTGTGGCGGTCCATCCCCCTGCCGGACCGCCGCCCTCTCGACGTGATTCAGGGGCGCGTCAGCCTGGTGGTGCAGCAGTTGT
Source organism: Bryobacteraceae bacterium (assembly GCA_049520215.1). Classification (GTDB taxonomy): domain Bacteria; phylum Acidobacteriota; class Terriglobia; order Bryobacterales; family Bryobacteraceae; genus Bog-159. The sequence continues at coordinate 18,802 of JBEKPZ010000126.1, forward strand.
GAGGCATTGATATCCGGGCGCGGGCCGCATATCCTGGTAACTGTGAAGGCCAAGTGGGGTTTCAAAACGTCCGGCGCCGCCAACCCTGCCCAACCGGGCAGCGAACGCCTCAAAAGACTGGCTAAGAGCCTGGACGCGTTGGCCCGCAAGGACGAAACCGGCATCCGCAGGGCGCGCGAGATTGGCTCTCTGCGCCGCCAGGCAGCCCTGGAGTTGCACGGCATCTGCGGCGATTTCGTGCGCGACCTCAACCAATTGCTTGCGGAAATCGTGCTCGATTTTCAGCCGGACGAGTACGGGCCCGACAACTTTCAGGATGCAGGCCTAAATCTTTTCCAGATCAATGCCCGCGGACGCATCCTGCAAATCAACTTCGAATCCACCCCGGAGTTGGTCTCCACGGAGGATTTCCGCGTACCCTACATCCTGGCCGGAGCCGTCCGCTGCTTCAACCAGGAATTGCTCGACAAGGACCTCATCGAAGAGCAGTTGTTGTTTTACACCATCGAAAAGTCGCGCCATCTCTGGCGCTTCTTCGACGCCCGTACCTACCACTCCGGCCCGTTCGATCGGGACTATCTAACTACTCTCCTCGAGCACCTGGTCTAGCCCTTTTTCTTGTGGGGCAGGTTGCCAACCTGCAGGCCGATTGTCAATCGGCCTTTCCTCGTGGTTGACGAAGAATTCATCAACCTGTTAAGATCTTTTTGTCTTCAATGCTGTAAAACGAACCCACCATGCTGTTCCACGCGCGGTACGCGGCACGCTTTCTGAGCCTGGTCGCGGGAGGGATGCTGGCCGCCGCAGCGCTGGCCCAGCCGCCCAAACCGCTCCCGGGCTCCGAAGAATGTCTTGCCTGCCACGACACCGGGCCCCGCGCGGGCAAACGCGAAAAAGGCAC
>JBEKPZ010000127.1:0-19684 GCA_049520215.1 Bryobacteraceae bacterium
GGTGCTGATCGATACCGAGGCGCACAAGGCGATCGATGTCTTCTACGTGACCGCGGACGGGCGGAAGCCGGAGGGCGCGCAGTTGGAGAAGCTGGGCGGCGCGCTGCAACGTGCGTGCGGGGCATAATGAGATATGCCCGTTGCGTATAAGTGGCACCCGATCACCGATCTGGGTGAGGATCCGAAGTCTCTCACCGACGGAGAATTGGAGTCTCTCAAGCGAGTCTGGGCGAACCAGAAGGACGAGATGATCCAGTTCGGCACGCTGGACGAGTTTGAGAAGCGGCTGCGGCGCGAATGGGCTATAGAGACGGGCATCATTGAGGGCGTCTATACGTTGGATCGCGGCATCACGCGCACGCTCATAGAGAAAGGGATCGAAGCAGCCTTAATTCCGCACGGCGCCACGAATCGAGACCCCGAGTTGGTCGGGCGGATCATTCAGGATCACTACGATGCTTTGGAGGGCATGTTTGACTTTGTTGGGGGGCAGCGGCAGCTTTCGACCGGCTACGTAAAGGAACTGCATGCTGCGCTGTTGCGCAATCAGGATACGTATACAGTGGTGGATCAGTTCGGCCAGGCGTTCGAGAAGCGGCTCGAAAAGGGTCGGTACAAGGATGCCCCAAATAACCCGTCACGGGAGGATGGGTCTGTACATGAGTATTGCCCTCCGGAGCATGTCGCGTCCGAGATAGACGAACTCTTGCGAATGCACACCGAGCATGAGGCAAAGGCCGTACCGGTGGAGGTGGAAGCTGCTTGGCTGCACCATCGCTTCGCGCAGGTTCACCCGTTCGCGGATGGAAACGGACGCGTGGCCCGCGCCATTACGAGTCTAGCGTTCATCAAGGCTGGTTGGTTTCCGTTGGTTGTGAGGAGGGACGACCGGGCTCGATACATTGAGGCATTGGAGAAAGCCGACGCTGAGGATCTGCGACCACTGGTCGCGATGTTCGTCGAGGCCCAGCGAAACGCCCTCATCCAAGCGTCTGAAGTTGCTTACGACGTCCGGCCGATCACGTCGCCGCACGACGCTATAGTCGCAGCCCGCGATCGTCTGCTGCAGCGTGGCAAGCTGTCCCTAAGGGAGTGGCTTCAAGCAAAACACACCGCCGCCAATTTGCATCAGTCTGCGATGCAGCGCTTCCAGAGGGTGGCTCAGGAGTTGGAACAAGAGATCGGCAGTCTCGGTAAAGGATTCGTTTTTGGGACAGGTGTCGCCGAACCGCGCGCTGGTACCAACGCGAAGGCCGTTTACGCCGCGGGCCAGACCGCCGACTTCAACGAATACAGCATCACGGCCCAACTAGGGCTCATCACAGGACGTAACGACGTGGTTGCGCTCTCATTCCAGGCTCTAGGACCGCGTTTTCACGGGATTGTAGGCGTGGTCGCCTACTTACTCGTCCAGGACGCGGAACCCATAGTCGTCAAAGATGGCACCTTCCTGATTAACTACGAGGAAGACCTCGCCGCAGCGCAGAATCGGTTCTCCGCTTGGCTCGACCGCGTCATCGTCGAAGGCTTGAACGAGTGGCGGCTGACCCTCTAAAGAACGCGCCACATGCCATAGGCCGCAAACGCGGCCACCCCGGCCTTCCAGAGCCACTCGCGCATCCGGCTATTCCAGAACAGCGCGAACAGCATGGCGAAGGCCAGCGGGCTGAGCGCGTTGAAGTGCATCGCATCCGCCCAGTGCCCTTTGGCCAGCGCGAACAGCGCGCGCGTAAGACCGCAAAGCGGGCAAGGCCGTCCGGTGAGCCAGTGGAATCCGCAGAGCCGCACGGAGGGTTCGGCGGGCACGCTGAAGCAGCACAACGCGGCGAACAGGGCAATCGCCGCCACGGCGCGGCGCATGACCGAAGGCGTCACAACGCGTCCACTGTGCGCTGCTCGAAGCCCACGATTTCCTTATACGCCACCGTGATGGCGGCGAAGGTCACGGGTATGGAGACCAGCAAGCCCACGATGCAGCACAGCGCGCCGAGAATATTCACCAGCGCCATCAGGATCAGAAACAGCGTGAAGCCGGCGTAGTCGCGCTTGACCACGGCGTGGCTGGCCTGCATGGCCGGCCAGAAATCCATGCGCTTGTCGACGATGAACAGGTAGGTGAACTTGTACATGGCGGCCACTACCAGGCCGGGGATGATGCACGCGAGTGTCCCGGCGAAGACAAAGAGCCCGATCACTATGGAAGCGACCAGCGTGGGCACAAAGTAGTTGAAGCCGGTGAAGAGGTCGGCGAATTCGGCGCGGCGGCCCATCAGCTTTTTCATGGTGAAAATGTGCAACCCGGCAATCATCGGCCCTTGCAAAATCACGGGCACCGCCGAGCTCAGCACCAGGAAGATGAGGGCCAGCAGCACATAGTTGCCCAGATCCGCCGTCACCAGCGCCCAGCCTTCGCTAATCCAGCGTCCGGCATGGACCTCGACCATTGGCGGCGGCGTCCAGGCGACCGCCGGCGCGCCGCCCAGACTCGAAGCGCCCACCGCGAGCGACGTTCCGCAGGTGGGACAGAATTGAACATCCGGGCTGACTTGGGTACCGCATTTGTGGCAGAACATGCGACGGATGATAACACGCTGACAACGTCACGGTCGCGCGTTTTCCAATGTCTGCCACACCAGGCTCGCGACTCGCTCGACCGCGATGGCGTCCAGCGTAGGCGCCGCGGCGATGGCTACGTGCGGCCCGCGCGGCGCCCATACGGCGGGGTCCGATGGCCCGAACAGGGCCACCACCGGCGTGCCTACGGCCGCGGCCAGATGGGTGGGGCCGGAATCGTTACCGATATAGATCCGCGCGGTGGCCAGCCAGCAGGCGAGATCGTAGAGATCTTCGAAACGCCGGGCGCCCTGCAGTTCGTCCTCCGGGCCGGCACACCACTCGACCGGCATATGGGGCGTCAGCCGCCAGGCTAATTCACGGAAGCATTCGATCGGCCAGCGTTTCCGCGGACTCCCGGCAAACGGATGGATCACGGCGAAGTTGGCGCGGGTGGCATGGCACGCAATGCGCGGGATGCCGTCGCTCGCGCAGGGTGCGACGGAGCTCGCCTGCTCCAGATAGAAGTCCGCCGCATGCGAGACGAGTCCAACGGGCGGCAGCGCGGGGAAAAACTGGAACGGCAGCCGCAGCGCGGCGACAGCTTCGCGGAACTCCGGCCGACTGGCGCCATACCAGGAAACGATGGAATCGAACCCGCGCAGGGTTTCGAGCAGCGGTTGGCTGGGGCCGGTCAGCTCGAGCAGATCGAGACCGGTGGAAGCGAGGGACCGGGCATGGTCCGCGAAGCGGGCAGCCAGCGGCACATTTGGCGGCGCGGACCAGACTTCCAGGTACCCGGCGCGCAGGCACTCCATGGCTGGAATGGAGACGATAAAATCGCCCATGGCGCCCGGGCGGATGATGAGCCGCTTCAAGTACCCAGTGTAGCTTCGATGGTCAGGCCCCGAGACGGGTACGCCGCGCCCACGCTTTCGTCCAGCGTCACGCAGTGTTCCACCCAATTAGAAAGCGGAAGGTTACGGAACAGCATGCGCTCGCGCAGCACCAGCGTCTTGCGGGTCATGAAGAACAGCCTGCTGTTGCGCACATACTGCCGCTGTTCCACCCGGAAATCATTGAGGAATTCGTCGAATGCCGCGCGCTTCGCCTCGGCTTTCGCGTCGCTTATGGCGCTTTCGAGCGTTTGGCGCTGGACGATCAGGGCGCTCTGCAGCTCCGCCAGCGCACCTCTTTCGTGCGCGATCGCTTCATCCATGCGGCAGCGCATCATGAAGCAAATCAACAGCGCCGCGCCGGCCGACGTGAATCCGGGCACGAAAATCCAGAGTAGAATCGGCATGAATTCCGGCTTATCTGGATCAATTCTAGTTGCCTTTCGGCCGGCAAGCAACGCTCTCAATCGTACCTTAACCCTGGGTGAATACCCGAGTTAGTTTACCGTTGTTTTCCGCGCTATACTGCGAGCCATGCGCTCCCGCCCGCTGCTGTACATCTCGGCCGCAACCAGCATCTTCTACTTGCTCACCCAGAGATGGCAGCCGTTTGCCGGCAGCGCGCTGGTGAAAGGATGCGCGGTGGGCGCACTGGCCGTGCTGGCGCTGCGGTCGCGGGGCGTGCGGCGCGACGCCGGAGTGCTGGCGCTGGGTCTCGCGTTTTCGACGGCGGGCGACGTCCTGCTGGACCTCGACCCGCGCTTGTTTGCGTTCGGTTTGGGAGCGTTCCTCCTGGCGCATCTCACCTATATCTGCCTGTTCGCGCGGAATCGGACTCCGGGAATCCGGCTCGATCCGGCGCACCTTGCGGCGGTGCTCCTGATTATGGTTTCGAGCATCACGCTAGCGGTATGGATCGTCCCTGCCGCCGGCGCACTGGCAGTGCCGGTGGTCGTCTATGTCTGCGCCCTTACGACCATGGTGTCGGCCGCGATTCTGGCGCGCTTCCGGCAACCCTGGGTGGCGGTGGGCGCCATTCTGTTTCTGATCTCGGATGCGCTTCTCGCCATTCACAAATTCAAGACGCCCGTGCCGCTGCACGATTATGTGGTGTGGAGCACGTACTATCTGGGCCAGTGCGGGATCGCGCTGGGGTTTTTAGCAAGCTGAGGCGTTACGCCTTGCCCTCCAACACCGTCTGGATGGCTTGGCGCAGCGCGGGTTCGCTGCGAGAGCCGATAAAATGCTGGCGGATCACGCCGTCGGGGCCGATGATCAGCAGGGTAGGAATGGCGCGCACGCCGTATCGCACATGCACCTCGCGCTTATAGTCGAGCAAAACCGGCATGTGCAGATTCTTGTCCTTGACGAATTTCTTCACCGTGGGCGTGTCTTCGTCGTTGACGCCGTAGAACTGGACGGCGTCGCCAAACTCCGTGCGCAGCTTCTCAACCATAGGCAGCTCCTCACGGCACGGCCCGCACCAAGTCGCCCAAAAGTCGAGCACCACTACTTTGCCCTGCAGGCTCCCTAGCGCCACCGGCTCTCCGTCCAGGGTCTTCAGGGTGAAGTTCGCGGCGCGCTCGCCGGTCAGCACCATGCTTTGCTCGCCAGGAAGCACCAGCATCTCCACCTCGTTCCAGCCGCGCTTGGGCTCGAAAGCGAACAGCGAATCGCCCGCGGCCGGGTCGAAATCCAACTGCTTCACACGGGTGACGACCTCCATCACACCCTGCGGCGATTTGCGTTGCTCCTTGGCGCGTACCACCAGGAAGCTTTGCCGATCCACCAGCAGCTCGAACGCGGACTGGTCGTTGTGCCCGCGCACAAGATAGCCATGCAGCTTGGCGTGCCCGAGCTTGAAATCCTCCTCCTTGAGGATGACCGGGTCGCGCGCGGTCTTGGCCAGCGCCATAAAGTGGTAGAGCAGGATGCTCTGCATCACGCCGTGCAGGTCATTGGTGGACGCATTCCCGCTCTCTTCTTCATCGCCGCCGCTGTCGAGCGCCGCGCCCGATACCTTGGTCCACTGTTTCCTGGACGCCAGCACGCGCCAGATGTTGTTGCCATCGCTTGCCACGATGGCATCCTCGTTGGCCGGCCTGAATCGCGCGTAATAACGATTGCCCGATCCGGTCGCCAGTTCGCACTCCGACGAACTGGTCGACTCGCGGCCGTCGAGATAGATGGTCTCATCTCTTTCGGCCAGCAGGTGTACGGTCTTCAACGAGCCGTAGGCGGAGCGCACTTTGTCGAGCACCTGTTCCGCTGTGATGCTTTGCGCGCGGGCCGGCTTGCCGAACGGGCCCGCCATTACACAGAGACAGACGAGGTAACGTGTCATCATCGTGTGGTCCTTTCAAAACGCACCGCTCCATTGCGATAATCGATGGTCATTCTCATTTGCGACAGAACCGGCATGCCGAGGATTCCGCCGAAGCTAACGCCATTCTCGTCTCCGAGACTTTCAAGGCGCACGATGCCGTAATAACCGTGCGCCCACGCAGGATTGTCGCGCAGTAGCTTCGAGTAAAGTTCGGCGGCTTGATCGTACCGCGCCGCAAACAGCGCCCTTTCGGCCTCCGGCACAGCGGCCGGCGCAAGTGCGTCAGATGGCGCTCCGGCCACCAACAGAGTCAGCGGCGCGAGTAGAAGAGCGAGGTAGCCCGTCTTCATGCGCTAAGACAAATTGTCTCGCTAATGCCTGGATCAGTCAATGTCAACTTGCGCCAGACGGGGCACCTATATACTACTGAGATATGCAACTGGCATTCCGCGGGGGTTTCGCGCTGTTCTTCGTCTGGGCTTTACCGGGGTTGGCGGCGCACGGGAGTGTGATTCGGGAGTTGAAGCACGATGTTTCACTTCCGCTGCGCAGCTTGGCATTCCCATCGGCCACCGTGATCACGGCTGACGAGCGAGAGGAGTTGTGGGAGGCGGCAGAAGGGGGCGGGCCGGTTGTGGCGCAAGCCGATGGGGTGGCGCAGTTGACGGCCGGCACAAAGCTGAAGACCGCTCCGGGAATGAATCTGCTTGGATTGGGAAGCGGGTTCATCGGTCCGCAGGGGAGTTTTCAAATCGGCGGTGCGCCCCCCGATCCGAATGCATCAGTGGGCGCCACGCAGATTGTGGAAACGGTGAACCTGCAACTGGCTGTTTTCGACAAAGCCACCGGCGCGCCGACGCTGGGTCCCACGTTCCTTGGCAGCCTCTGGTCCGGGTTTAACGCATCGTGCTCCACGGCAGCCGACATCGCCGATCCGGTGGTGGTCTACGATAAGCAGGCCGGACGCTGGCTGGTAAACATCCACACGCTGGGCAATCCGTACGTAATCTGTTTTGCAGTTTCGACCAGCGGCGACGCGACCGGCACTTATAACCGTTATGCGTTTCAGGTGCAGGCCCGAGGGAGCGGGACCAACGAACAAGTGGGAGTGTGGCCGGACGGGTACTATCTTGCGCAGTGGATATATACCAACAGTACGACTTATGTTGGTCCGCAGGCCTGCGCGGCCGACAGGCAGCAGATGCTGGCCGGCCAGACCGCCACGATGCAGTGTTTCCAGATCGAAAATACCAGCCTCCATGGGAATGGCGCCGTCAGACCTGGATGGCACGAATCCACCGCCCGCGGGATCGCCGAACTATTACCTGATCCAGGGCCCGGCGGGCTCGAACTCCCTGTACCTGTACCGTTTCCATGTGGACTTCACCACCCCGGCGAACTCTACTTTCACAGGGCCGACGACGATCGACGTAGGGGCTTATAGACCGGCTCCCGCATTCGGCGTCGCCGCTATCCCGCAGCCCTCCACCAGTCAGTTGCTGGAAGTATTCGGCAACGACCTGATGCCCCGCCTGGCGTATCGCTACTTCCCTGGGGCGACTCGCCCTTACGAGTCCCTGGTAGCCACATACTCAGTGACGGTGGGCACGGGGAGTAGCTCGAGGACCGCCGTTCGGTGGTATGAGCTGCGCAATCCGGGCACGAGCGTGACGGTGTACCAGCAAGGAACCTACTCCCCCGACACTACGCACCGCTGGATGGGCAGCATCGCCATGGACAAGATGGGAGACATCGCGATAGGCTACAGCGTTTCCAGTGCGAGCGTGTACCCGGGTATACGCTACGCCGGACGAGTGTCCAGCGATCCGTTGAACGAGTTGGGGGCGGAGGCCACTGTTTATAGCGGGAGCGGTTCGCAGTCGAGCGGCGCGCGTTGGGGCGATTACACGAGCATGAGTGTGGATCCGGCCGACGACTGCACGATGTGGTACACGGGCGAGTACATGGGCGGCAGCGGCGCTCTGGAGTGGGCTACGCGGCTGTTTTCGTTTAGGTTTTCGGCGTGCCAATAGGCGGCCACAATCAAGCGCGCGCGCGTTGGCGGCCTGAGCGAGAGGCGGTTGCTTCGGGAGCGTCTCTGGCACCTGGAATCTTGGGCGAGCTCTGCTCGCCGAGTCGGCTAAGAGCCGGCTGCGGGCAAGAATGCCCGCCACGGGATTGCCCCGCAGAGCAGCGTAGCCGCACAACCAAAAAGAGCCGGCCTGAGAGGCCGCCGCAGGCTGAGAGCCTGCCCCACTAATTCCTCCAGCGGCGCTCCAGCAAGCCCAGCGCGGCGTCGGCCGCGAGCGCGATACACGCGGCGGGCACGGCGCCGGCCAGGATTTGGGCGGTGTCCACCGAGGCGATACCGCGGAAGATGAAGACGCCCAAGCCTCCGCCGCCGATGGCTGCCGCGATGGTGGCGGTGCCGATGGTGGTGACGGTGGCGACGCGGATGCCGGCCAGAATGGTGCGCGCGGCCAGGGGGATCTCGACGCGCCACAAGAGTTGGCTTCCGGTCATCCCCATGGCCACCGCGGATTCCCGCACGGCGGCATCCACGCCCAGGATGCCTACCAGCGTATTGCGCAAGATGGGGAGCAGCGCGTAGAGCACCAGGGCCACGATGGCGGTGCGCTTGCCGATGCCGCCGATCAGCGGCACGGGGATCAGAAAGCCGAAAAGCGCGAGGCTGGGGATGGTTTGCATGACGTTGGCGAATCCCAGGACCCAGGGACGCCATGCGGCGCGGCGCGTGATCAGGATGCCGGCGGGCACGGCTACGGCGATGGCGATGGCCATGGAGACGAGCACCAGCGTGAGATGCTCGAGGGTCAGTTGGGCGATTTCGGCGGGCAGGGTGGAGGGGCCTGTCCAGAGGATTGCTGGTGCGGGGCGGCCTAAGAGGCCGCCGCAGCCTGAGAGGCTGCCCCACATGGCTTTCATTGGGGGTCCACTTTCCAGTCGAGACAGGCCTGGAAGGCACGGGCCTCAGGATCGGTGGCGTCCAGGAACTGGCGCGGCGTGGCCAGCAACTCGAGCGCTCCATCGCGTAGCAGGGCGATGCGCGTGGCCAGCATCAGCGCCTCGCGCACATCGTGCGTAACGAAGATGGCGGTCTTGCCCAGATCGCGCCGCAGGTCCAGGAACTGCTTTTGCAAGTCGAGGCGCGTGACGGGATCGACTGCGCCGAAGGGCTCGTCGAACAGCAGCACGGAGGGATCGGCCGCCAGCGCCCGCGCTACGCCTACGCGCTGGCGCTGGCCGCCGGAGAGCTGCGCCGGATAGCGTGCGGCGAACTGCTCCGGGTCGAGACCCACCTGGCGAAGCAACGTTTCGACACGAGCGCGGATACGGGGCGCGTCCCAGTTTTCCAGGCGTGGCACGACACCGACGTTTTCGGCGACCGTGTAATGCGGAAACAATCCGATCTCCTGAATGACGTAGCCGATGCGACGCTTCAGCCGCACGGGGTCCCAGCCGCAAGTGGGCCTGCCATCGACCAGCACCTCGCCGGTACTGGGAAACAGAAGGCCATTCACCATTTTGAGCGCGGTGGTTTTGCCGGAACCGCTGCGGCCGAGCAACACCAATGTTTCGCCGGCCTCGACGGAAAGGGTCAGGGACTTCAGAACCTCGCGCGCGCCGATACGATATGACACCGCGCGAAACTCGACGACGGCGCTCACGCGGTCAACAGGCTCTCGGCGAAGGCCCAGGTCTCATCGAGCCATTGCACCGGACACTCGAAGCCCGCCGCCACGGCCATCTCGCGAACCTCTTCGGCGTGGAACTTGTGGCAGGACTCGGTCCAGATGGTTTCGTCCTTACGCAGTTCGCACTCGAAACCGGCGGCGCGGATGGAGACGCGCTGTGTTTTGAGCGACCGCAGATGCATTTCGATGCGCCGGTGGAGTTGATTCCAGCGCACTTCATGCGCGAAATTGCGGAGGGCGAAGTTGCCGTCCAAGTCGCGGTTGATGCGCGCCAGCAGGTTGCGGTTGAAGGCGGCGGTGACACCGGCGGGATCGTCATAGGCCGGGAGCATGCGGGCGACCGGCTTGATCAGGTCCGTGCCGAGCAGCAAAGCGTCCCCGGGCATGAGACAGGCGCGCACCTGATGGAGGAAGTCCTGGGCGGCGGTGCGCACGAAATTTCCAATCGTACTGCCGAGGAAAAGGACCAGCAGCGACTGGCCGGGGAGTCTGGCGCAGACCGCCTGGCGCAGGCCGTTGAAATAGGATTCCGCGATGGGGTGGACTTCGGCAAAGGCGGCCATCTCCTGGGCGCAGCGGGCTAGCGCGGAGGCCGAGAGATCGATGGGATAGTATTCCACGGTTGCGCGGCGCGCGAGCGATTCCAGAATGCGCCGCGTTTTCGCGCCGCTGCCGCTGCCCAGTTCGGCGACGGCCACCGGCGCTTCGAAGCGGGCGGCCAACTCGGGGGCCAGACGCCGGATTAGCCGCGTATCGGCGCGCGTCAGGCCGTACTCGGGCAGAACCGTGATGGCCTCGTAAAGGGCCGAGCCGACATCATCATAGAAATACTGGCAGGGTAGCTGTTTCTGCCCCTGCTGACATAGTCCTTCGCGCACGTCGTTAGCAAACGCGCTCAAATCCCGATTAGTTTTCAACGAGCCGGAAAGTTGCATAGATGTATGGGTACGCCGGGCGGAACCAGTTGCGGAAGCTGGGGCGCAGCAGGCATCGGGCGGTGCGCGGCGAACCGCCCTTGAGCACATAGTGCTGGCCGTCGAAGAAGTTGGCAGAGTAGCCGGGATAGAAAGAGAGCGGCTGAAAACCCGGGAACGGCTCGAAGCGCGTGGCGGTCCATTCCCAACCGTTGCCGACCAGTTGCGAGAGGCCGAGACGATTCGGCGGGGAGGCGCTGACTGGTTCGGGATCCCAGCTTCGAAAATCCACGTTTTCGCGAGCGAAGAGCGGGGCGGCCTGAGATGCCGCCGCAGGCTGAGAGCCTGCCCCATAAGGGTTTTGGGCAGGGTATGCGGCGCGGTGGAACTGCGGCTCGGTGGGCAGCGCCTTGCCCTTCCATTGGGCGTAGGCTTGCGCCTGGTCGTAGGAGACGTAGACGGGCCAATCGAGGGGCAGCGGAATGTCGGCGAACATGCCGCGATAGAACCACTCGTCTTTGCGGCGGACCCAGAAATGGGGCGGGGCTGCGCCGGCGTCGACGAACTCCAGATAGCCGCCGTTGGTAACTTTGTGTTGCGCGATGGCGAAAGCCGGAACGTCCACCTGGTGCAGGTCGAACTCGTTATCCCAGCCGAAGCCCTCGCCATATTTGCGGCCGAGCGTGGCCGGGCCGGCGGGGATCTCGACCATGCGGGTTTCGGGCGAGGGGCCGGACGAAGCAGTCGAAAATGCGGGCGGCACCTTCTGTTCAAACGGCAGATGATGCAGCATGTAGGCGAAGGTTTCGGCGTGCATCAGGCGATGCTCGATGGCCACGTGGAGCAGTTCCTCGGGAGCATGCGCGAGTGCCGCATCCAGCGTGTTGCGCACGCGCGCATTGTAATCGCGCACTTCATTTTCGGCGGGCCAATCGGCGGGCTGGTCCGCGGGCAGAGCGGTGGAGTCGGGATCGATGCCGAAGGAGAACAATTGGTCGAAGCCGGCATGAAACGCAGGCAGGTCGAGAGCGGGGCCGAGCAGGTTCCGATCGAACGCTTCCAGATGACCGAGATAGAAGATGATGCGATGCCGCTCGGGGATGGGACGCTCGTACAGCGCGGCGGGATCGACCAGGCCGAAGAGGCTGTCAGTCTGCGCGCGGGCTTGGGAGAGAGAATGGCACAGTTCGGCAGTCGGTGTCATCAGGGGCGCTCCTCCACAAGTTTAGCATTGGGATGGCGGGCGGCTGGTTGGGGGGCGTCGTCGTTTTCGATGTTTTCGATTTTCGGGACGGGTGTTTTTTCGATGGATTCGATCATGTCGAGGACATTGAGGTACTGCCGGTGTTGATTGGGGGCTTCGAGGACGTCGGGGGGCAAGGGGCAGGAGTGCAGACCCGGGTGGCGGGCGGGGGCTGGTGCAACGTCATCGCAAATCTCGAAATCGTGTTGCATTTGGTTGCATGGCGATGCATCCTGGTCGGGCGATGGGGGTTCGGAAGTTGCTGATTCGGCTGCGTTCTTGTCTCGGTGGAGAAAGTCTGCGAATTCGTCATTAGTCGCCTCCCAGCCGACAGATCGTCAAAGTGCATGAGCGGCGTCACGTTCTATGCGCTCCGCCGCGCGATCATACAGGTGACCGCTGACATTCGATCAACCTGATGTTTGACAGGCCGGTGCTCGGCCCTCGCGAGTTGCGTCAGGATGATCCATGCCCGTGGACATAGAACGCGCCGTATCCGTTAGCGTCCACGGGCCGCCACTTCACCGGGATGCCGACGCACAGTCCTGCACGCCCGTGGCGCAGGTGCGCCGGGCGATGACTGCCGGCTGTCCGGGTTGGGTACCACAACGCGCTTCGCGCCGCCAGATCCGGGCGCCCCGTTCCGCCGCCCGCCGCCCGTCGTCCGTCGCCACGACCGCCGGCGGGCAGATGGGGGTGCGGGCCGGGCGGAAGGGAAACGCGACGGCGGCCGAGGTGACGGAGCGTGTGCGGCCAGCGATGGAGGATTGAGGCGTGCGGGCGTCGCTGCGGCCGGCTGCGTGGATGGCAATGCGGTTGGGGCGCCTGTCGCCTGGCCCGTCGGTTCAGACCTTGTGCCGGCCGGGGCCGGCGAACTCCTGCACGGTGCCGCTTTCGCCGACCACGCTGATACGAACCTCTCCGGGCACTTGTATCTCCGCCCCTTTGGCGCGGTTGTAGTCGAGCGCGAGACTTCCGTGCGGCGTGGGAATGCTCACCTTCACCCAATCGAAGATCTTCCAATTGGGCCGTAGCTCACAGAGGCGGTAGCCCGGCTCGACAACTCGCAGACCCAGGGTACCGCGCATGAGTAGAGAGACGGCAGTGGCCCCGGTCCAGCCGTGGTTCAGGCTAAGCCCGTACGGGCGGCCATAAAACATGAGCCGCTCACGCGGGCCGTCAGCGGGGCGGATGTCTTCGATGAAGCGCGTGAAACCGTTATCGAGCATCCAGCCCCAGTTCTTCTTCAGGTATTCGAGGGCTTTCGGGAAGCGGCCCGCCTTAGTGTACGCCATCAACTCGTAGTAAGCCTGCATGCTGATGTTGCGCGGGCGGCTGCGCGGGTCGTCAAAGACCGCGCTGAAAAGCCCGTCGGTCTTTCCTTGGGGAACAAGGTCGAGCAGAATGCCCCAGGTCTGGGCGTGCGGGGAGACGCGCGGGTCTCGCGTACCGGTGCGATCGAAGCCGTTAATGAAAGCGCCCATGGTGTGATCCCAGAAGACGCCTGTGATATTGGCGCGGAGGTGCGCCGCGTTGGCGGCATAGCGGTCCGCGATGGCTGTGTCGCCCCACTGGCGCGCCAGCAGGGCGCCGATCTCGAAGCAGTGCAAGATGAGCATTTGGGCGTAAGCGGGCGTGCCGGCGCAGTCCAGGTCGGTAGCGCGCTTCTCGCCGCGATCGGACTTTGCAGCCCAATCCGGAAAGTACTCTCCGAGGTAGTCGACGCCTTCCACCTGGGGGCCCCCAGGGCTGGTCTTCTTGGGTGAGAAGGCGCGCGCCGAGATGAATCCCCGCTCGTCCTGAAGGCGTGTGAAGAGGTCGAGTACTTCCGTTACGTTGGCGCGGTAGCGTTGCGAAAAAGATGCATCGCCGCGGGTCAGGTAGTCTTGACCAAACCCGATGACGTAGTACATCAGCAACTCGAAGAGGCCGATGCGGTCCAGGCTGGCTCCAGCGGGCGGTGTCTGCGTCAGCAGGGTGTTCCGCACCACGGCGGGATCGAAGAAGACGCAATCGACGGCGTCGAAATCGATGTTCTGATCAAACAGCCAGACCAGAGCGTCACGCTTGATGCCGTCAAGAATGGTGGTGTCGTGGATGCAGGTGTGGAGTGTTGCGGCACCCACTTTCCAGATGTCGTTCAGACGTGCATCGCTCGATTCGAACGATCCCCGGTACTCGACCGGATAGATGCGCGCATTCACGCTAACCGCTTCGAGCCGGCAACTTTGCGTCGCGTGGAAGCGGACAAAGCGGATGGCCCGTTCGGGCAGCACGAAGGCACGCCGGGTGGAGTCGAGCCGCAGGGGTACGAGCGGTGCCTGCTCGAACGTCGATTCGTCCGTTGCGGTGGCTTCTTCCATGGACTCGCCAACGGCCACCTGTAACTCGCCCGTGCCGGAGGCGGTGAACTCAACCGTGCCTAGCTCGATTTCATGAAAATCCAGTAGCACTTCCCCACCACTGCCGAGTTCATACCCGCCGGTTCTCTCACCCGCTTTAGAAAGGCGAGCGACTTTGCGTGGGAGCAGTTGTTGGTGTCCGTCGATGTCCTTGTCGGGGAGTGCACTGGGCGAGGCAAGGCGCTCTGCGAACTCTGCGGCAGTCCAGTGCTCGCCGTCAAGGCTCGCTTCCCATCTGTCGCCGGTGGATACGTACCCGCCTTCGAGCAGGAAGCACGGCAGGGAGAGCATCATGTCCTGGATGACCAGGATCTCAACGGGGCCCGCAGGCAGCACGCGGTGGTTGACGCTGATGTCCCCTTCTCGACCGTCTACCCGAACGCGCGTGCGGCCCAGCGGCCAGGCCCAGCGGACGGGAGTATCGACGGCCAGGGTCAGGCGAAGCCGGAACCATGCCACGTACTCGGGGCGCTGGTAGAAGCCCGGGTAACCGATGTTGGACACCCGTTCGAAGGCGACGCGCGAAACGTTGGTGTGCAGATGGCAGGCGAGCTGACCCGGATACCAGATCCAGCGCGCGTTCCACGGCGCTGTGGAAGCGGGCGGCTTCACGGCGGCCTGCTCCCCTGCCGGCGATGCAACGGCAAGCGCGGGCGAGACGATGACGGCGCTCGCCGCCGTACCCAGCTTCAGTAACTCTCGCCGATCAAGTTTCGACATGGACGCTACCTCCGAATCGACAAAGCCGGAATCTCTGTTTGAGACTTCCAGGTCTCATTCAGTCTAAAACAAACCTGCATGCTTTCGCTGTTCACACTATTTCACACCCACCCCCACCCCCGCCGCCCGTGTTCCGTCGCCGCGACCGTTGGCGCGCGGGGGATGCGCGCGGCGCGGAAGGCGCTCCATCCATGGTTGCGGGCTGGACTTGTCGGGGGATGGCGTGTCATTTGCCAGCGCGACATCATCCGTGAGTGTCGACGAGGGGCCACTTTACCGGGATGCTGGCGCGCAGCCTGCACGCCCGTGTCGCGGTTGTGCCGGGGAGCGGCGCCGAGACGCGCGGGGTGCGCCCCTGGTGCAGGATGCCCACCAGCCCGTCTCGGCGCCCGCCGCCCCCGGTCCGTCGCCGCGCCCGCCCGCGTGCGGAGGGGATGCGCGGCGGGAAGGCCCCGCCCGACCGCCTGCGGAAAGTGTCTCAAACGAGAGCAGCGGAATTAGCCGGAACCGACCGGCCGGCCTTAACTAACGCGGAATTCGACGTGCAATTTTTCGATCTTCTTCAGTCGGCGAACTTGGCGCGATGGCCGAGCGAGGTGTTCTAAGATGGCGAGAGGGGACTCGCGTTATGTGGAAAGCACTCGGCATCGCCTTTCTTCTCCTGGAAACGGCTTTGAGCCAAACCACCAATCTGCCCTCCTCATTTAAAGCGGCTGAGACCCAAAACGCCGAGTCTCCGCATGCAAACAGGCCAGAGGCGCCCGCAACCATCGTCGGCGCGCTGACCGACGCTTCTGGATTGGCGGTGATGGGTGCGGTTGTGACACTGCAGAGTGGCGCTTCCACGAGCAAGCGTACTACGGTGACCGACCAAACCGGGTCTTTCCACTTCGCAGCCGTCGAGCCGGGAAGCTACACGATCGCGGCCGCAGCCGACGGGTTTGCGCTTTGGACAGCGGCAAACATTGTAGTGCGCGCCGGCGAGAACCAGCCGCCGCTCGCCGCCGTACTGCAGGTGGCTCCCAACTCCAGCACCGTGAATGTCGGTCTCCCGCCGCACGAACTGGCCGTGGAGCAGGTGAAGGCCGAGGAGAAGCAGCGCCTGCTGGGCGTGTTTCCGCACTACTTCGTCACTTATGAGCCGAATCCCGCGCCCCTGAATGCCGCGCAGAAATTCCAACTCGGCTGGAAGACCATTATCGATCCGGTTACTCTGCTGTCCAGCGTGATCGCCGCGGGCATCGAGCAGGCGCGGAACAGTTACCACCAGTGGGGTCAGGGAATGGAGGGCTACGCGAAGCGCTTTGGCGCCGATTACGTCGACGAGGTCAACGGCGTCATCATCGGCCATGTGCTCATGCAGTCGGTCTTTCACCAGGACCCTCGCTACTTCTACAAGGGCAAGGGCGGCTTCCGCAAGCGAGCGCTTTATGCCTTCGCGACCGCATTCGTGTGCAAGGGCGATAACGGGCACTGGCAACCGGATTATGGCGATGTGCTGGGCGATCTGGCGTCCGGCGAGATCTCGACCTTGTACTATCCCGCCAGCTCGCGCACCGGCCTGCGGCTCTTTCATACCGTCCTGCTCGGTTTCGCCGGTAGGGCGGCAGGCAATTTATTCGAAGAGTTTCTGTTGCGCAAGTTAACCACCCACGTGCCACAGACGGCCTTGACGCGGTCCGGTCCGATTCTGCGCGAAGGAATGCCGGTATCCCTGATCTCGATGGAAGACCTGAATTCCAAGACGGCCAAAGATTGGGGACCGATCTCGCTTGTGCTGGCAAGCGATGTTCAGGTGGACGGCGTGACTGTAGCCAAGGCTGGTTCCAAAGCCGAAGGCCAAGTCAGTTACGCGAGCGGACCAACCGCTGAGGGCGAAGCGATGCACGTGGAACTGAAGCAAGTGCGCCTGAAAGTGGGCAGCGCGGAGGTTCCGCTGAGGAGCACCGCTCTGCGAAAAGGCGGCGGTGTACTGGTCTCCCGCCGGCTGGAAGACTCGGAGAGGATCGCCATCGTGCTGTATGTGGCCCAGAATACCGCGCTCCCGCCGGCACAGTGAGCCCAGATTCGATTTGTTCAGCCTCATCGGCGACAGTACAGCATCTTCCGATGGAGCGATGGAAGCGTGCGGATGGGGATGCGCGCGGCGCGCGCGGGCGGTTTCCCCCAACAAGACTCGCCTGCACGACCCTCAAGCGAATTTGTCGGTCGCCGCGACGAGAGCGCGACTGTTCGGGGGGTCGAAGGCGCTATGCCCGCAGTCTGGGGTGATGATCAGGTCCGCTTCGGGCCACTCACGGTGAAGCGCCCAAGCGCTTTCCATGGGGCACACGACGTCATAACGGCCCTGCACAATCACGCCGGGGATGTGGCGGATGTGCGCCACGTTGCGCAGCAACTGGTCGTCGGTTTCGAAAAAAGCCTTATTGAAGAAGTAGTGAACCTCAATGCGCGCGAAGGCGAGGGCGAACTCATCCTCTTCGTAGTGGCCGGCGAAGTCGGGGTCGGGCAGGAGCTTGGACGTGGCGCCCTCCCACCCGCTCCAGATCTTGGCAGCCGCGAGTCGCACGGCCTGATCATCGCTAGTGAGGCGGCGGTAGTAGGCGGAGAGCAGATCGCCGCGCTCAGCCTCCGGGATGTGGGCGAGATACGGCTCCCAGGCGTCGGGATAGAGGACCGACGCGCCGCGCTGGTAGAACCAGTCGATTTCCTGCTTGCGGAGGAGGAAGATGCCACGCAGGACGAGTTCGGTGACGCGATCGGGATGAGTTTGGGAATAGGCGAGGGCGAGCGTGGAACCCCACGATCCGCCGAACACCTGCCAGCGCTCAATGTTGAGGAACTCGCGGACCTTCTCGATGTCGGCGACGAGGTCCCAGGTGGTGTTGCCTTCGAGAGACGCATAGGGCGTACTCTTGCCACAGCCGCGCTGGTCGAAGTTGACGATGCGGTATTTTTCTGGATGGAAGAAGCGCCGCTGTTTGGGATCGGAACCGCCGCCGGGACCGCCGTGCAGGAAGATCACCGGCTTGCCGGAGGGGTTGCCGCTTTCCTCGAAGTAGATCTCGTGGATCGGAGAGACCTGGAGCCGGCCCGTGTGGTAGGGCTCGATAGGGGGGTAGAGCCAAGTGACGGGATCCTTCATGGTGGATACCGGCGGGGGGTGCTTGAGCATGGCTTGCAATGTACCTTTCTGTCTCCGGCACGCTTCACGCGGGACGCGGAGTACTCGACGTATGGAAAGATCATCATACCGGGTTGTGCAGTGCAATTCGCACTGCTCCATTCAGGGGAGCTTCGGCGCGCTAGCCCCGCTCAGCCCGCAGCCCCGTGGCTCGAGGGCTCCGCAAACAACACGCCTTCCCTTTGTCCATCGCCGCGACCGCCGGCGCAGCGACCACTTCGCGGGGATGCCGACGCGCAGCCTGCATGGCCGTCGCACAGGTGCGCCGGACCATAGTTCGGGGCGTCCGGGCTGCGCCGCCCCGTGGTCCGTCGCCGCGATCGACGGCGTGCGGATGGGGATGCGCGCGGTACGCCGGGCGGCGCAGCTTCCAGGTGTGCCATGAAACCGGGACCGTCGGCGGGCAGCTACTTCACCGGGACGCCGACGCGCAGCCTTGCAGGCCGGCGCGGTCACGCCGCGCGATAACTTCCGGGTGCATGTGCGCCGATCATCGGCCTGAGGTACAAGACTGTAAGCCAGTTCAACCGCGAGTACAGGCGTATCTTTGGCCAGCCACCACTTTGCGCAATTAAAGCGCCGCGAGACAGCAACGTCGCGGCGATCACTCTCGCGTCCCGCTCCCTTTCTTCGATCAAAAGTACGAGTCTTCGCCGGGAACCGGCCGTTCGTCGGCCCTGGCGTTAGCATAGTCTTGTTATGTTTCCTAAATCGAAGAGTGTGGCGGTCCGTGCTGTGGCGCTCTTGTCCACGGCGTCGTGGGTGTTTGCTCAGCTTCCCGAGACGCGCCCGCCCGGGCGTCAGGCGTGGGCTGACGCCAGCTTGTCCCCGGATGTGCGGGCCGACATGGTGATCGAGCAGATGACGCTCGACGAGAAGATTCAGCTTGTGCATGGCATGGGCTGGGAGGCGATCTTCGATCCGCCACAAGCCGGACCCGGAGTTAGGGCGTTGCAGCCCTGGGCGTTCATTCCTGGCATTCCGCGCCTGGGCGTGCCCGATCTGCAAATCTCCGACTCTGTGCTGGGCGTGACCGGGAGCGGTGGTAAGAGTCGCTACGCCACGGCGTTTCCGTCGGCAGAGGCCGAGGCTTCCTCCTGGGACTTAGCGCTGGCGGCTGAGACGGGCTCGACCATCGCAACCGAAATGCGTGCGCACGGTCTCAACATGTCGCTCGGTTCCGGCGTCAATCTGACCCGCGAGCCGCGTTGTGGCCGAACCTTCGAGTACAAGGGCGAAGATCCGATCCTGGTGGGATTGATGGTGCGCGAGGAGTTGCAGGCCGCCCGGGCGCGGGGCCTGATCGTAGGGATCAAGCACTACGCGGTGAACGCGCAGGACGATGGGCGCATGTTCGTGAACTCCGTGCTTGACGAGCGTTCGATGCGCGAGAGCGATCTATTGCCGTTCGAAATCGCACTTCGTAACTCGGATATCGGAGCCGTGATGTGCTCCTACAACAAGATCAACGGCATTTATGCCTGTGAGAACCAGCACCTGCTGAGCGATGTGCTCAAAAAGGAGTTCGGCTTCAAGGGATTCGTCATCTCCGACTGGGGCGCGACCCACAGCACGGTGCCGGCGGCACTCGCTGGACTTGACATGGAGATGCCCGGCGACGATTTCTTCGGCACACCGCTCAAGTACGCGGTGGAGCGCGGCGACGTTCCGCTGGCGCGGCTGAACGACATGGTGCATCGCATTCTGCGAACGGCGTTCGCCTCCGCCGT
>JBEKPZ010000128.1:0-19408 GCA_049520215.1 Bryobacteraceae bacterium
ATCCGCACGGCGTTGGGCGGGAGTTGGTGGCGCCTGGTGAGCCAGACGTTGGCGGAAGCCATGCTGCTGGCCTTCGCGGGCGCGCTGCTTGGCCTGGGCCTGGCGTGGGTGGGCATCCACGAGTTGCGCGCGATTGCGCCAGCCAGCCTGCCGCGCCTGGACGCCATTGGAATCGATCCTGCCGTGCTGGGGTTCACCGCGCTGGCGGCGCTGATGGCGGCCGCGCTGTTCGGTCTGGCGCCGGCGGTCCGCGCCGCGCGGCCCAGCGTCGCGCCGCTGCTGCGCGCCAGCGGCCGCAATGCCGCACTCAGCGGCGCAGGGTTGCTGCGCAACTTCGTGGTGGTGGCCGAGGTGGCCCTTTCCTTCGTGCTGCTGATCGGATCGGGCCTGATGTTCCGCAGCTTCCTGGAACTGCAGCGCATCGACCCCGGCTTCAATCCGCACGGGCTGCTGACATTCCAACTGCTGGGGGGCCGGGGCGGGCAGCAGCCGCAAGAGCGCGCGGCCCGCCAGCGTGAAATCCAAACGCGCCTGCAGGCCCTGCCAGGAGTAGACGCAGTCACGGCCTCGTTTCCGCTGCCGCTGGCGGGAGGCTTCAGCCCCATCCGTTGGGGACTGGAACCGGCGCTCACCGACCCGAGCAAGTTCCAGGCCGTCGATTTCCAGATCGTGCTGCCGGGGTACTTCGAGGTGCTGCACACGCCGCTGATCGCCGGGCGCACTTTCACGGATGCCGACAACGCGCCCGACCGCAAAGGCGTGGTGATCGACCAACTGCTGGCGGCCAAGGCATTTCCCGGCGAGTCCGCCGTGGGCAAGCGGCTGCTCATCCGCATCCGCACGCCTGAGCCGGAGTGGGTGGAAGTGATTGGGGTGGTGGCGCACCAGCGCGATACGTCGCTGGCGGTGGCGGGCCGCGAGCAGATCTACTTTGCAGACGGTTTCCTGGGGCACGGCGCGGTCGGCTATTGGGCGATTCACACGGCGGGCGATCCAGCCAAATACGCGCTGGCGGTGCGCGCGGCGATCGCCAAGCTCGATCCGCACCTGCTGGTGGCGGAGATGCAGCCCATGGACGCGTTGGTGGAACACGCGCAGGCCTCCACGCGGTTTTCCCTCCTGCTGATCGGCGTGTTTGCCAGCGTGGCCGCGCTGCTGGCGGGCGTGGGACTGTATGGCGTGCTCTCAACGGTGGTGCGGCAGCGCACGCCGGAGATCGGCGTCCGCATGGCGCTGGGCGCGGCGCCGGGGACCATCTTCAGCCTGGTGGTGGGACAAGGACTACGGCTCAGCGCGGCGGGCATCGCGCTGGGACTGGCGGCGGCTTTAGAGTTGACCCGCGCGATGACCAGCATGCTGGTGGGCGTCAAGCCGACCGACCCGGCGACGTTTGCGTCGATGGCGGTGTTGTTCTTCGCGATTGCGGCGGTCGCCTCGTGGCTCCCCGCGCGGCGGGCGGCGGCGTTGGACCCGACGGCGGCGCTGCGGGAGGAGTAGGGTTGGGCGCACCGCGCGCGTGAACCTCGCGGCCTGATTTATACTTGAAGATCACTGGAGGCGCTTCAAGCATGCAACCCCTACAACCCGATCAAGCCACATTTCTATTGCAGATGGCCTTGCCGGCGCTCAAGAACGAGCACCGCATCACCCGCAAGGTTATCGAAGCGATTCCCGCCGATCAGGGCGATTATCGCCCAGACAGCGTCTCAATGAGCGCGCTGGAACTGGCTTGGCACATCGCCTCGGCAGAGAACTTCTTTTTGGACGGGGTCGCTGGGGGTGCCTTCAACTATCAGGACGGCGGCCGGCCGGATTCCATCCGCAACGCAGCGGACGTGGCCGCCTGGTATGGCGCCGCGTTCCAAACCAATTTCGACCGCCTGACGCAGTTATCCAGCGCGCAACTGCTGAAAGTCGTCGATTTCCACGGCCGGTTTCAACATCCGGCAGTCTTGTATTTGCAGTTTGCCATCAACCACTCGATTCATCATCGCGGACAGTTGTCGGTCTATTTGCGGCCGATGGGCGCCAAGGTCCCGTCGATCTACGGCGAGAGCTACGACGATGCGCAGGCCCGCAAAGCCGCTACCGCCCAGGCGGGATCCGCATAGGCGGCGATGACCGAACAACAACTGCGGGAGCAGTTGCGCAAAATCTCCGCGTTGTACGAAGGCGCCACCACTCCCGGAGAACGCAGCGCCGCGGCGGCGGCCATCGAGCGGGTCAAGAAGGCCATCGCGGCCATCGCGCAGACCGAGCAGCCCTCCGAATTTCAGTTCACGCTTCCCGATCTGTGGCAGCGGCGGTTATTCTCGGCGCTGTGCCGCCGCTACGGCCTGGAACCGTTTCGCTACAAGCGTCAGCGCTATACGACGGTGGTCTTGCGGGCTCCCAAGACGTTTGTGAACCGCACCCTCTGGCCGGAATATCAACAACTCAGGGAGGCGTTGAATCGTTACCTGAACCAGGCCACCGACCGGATCATCCGCGAAGAGGTTTATGGCGATATCGATGAAGGCAGGGCACGTTAAGATGATAAGTACACTGCCGCTGGCTCACCGGGGTCCGGGAAACGAAGGGAATCGCATCGCATGCCGAAGGCCAAAGAGTTTACCGTAACAATTGAAGACAAACCGGGCGCGCTGGGGAAGTGCTTTCTCGCTCTAGCAGAACGGGGAGTGAACATCCTGGCTTTTCAATCTTACGTAGAGGAGGGCGAGAGCCTGGCCCGATTAGTGGTGGACGATCCGGCCAGCGCCAAGGCGGTGCTGGGCGGCCTGCGCATGATCTTCGAGGAGACGGAAGTCGCAGTGACCAGGCTTGCGCACCGTCCGGGTGAGTTGGGCCGGGCAGCCGCGCGGTTGGGCGAAAAAGAGATTAACATCGACTACTCCTACTGCGGGTTGGAGCCCGGATCGGAGCGGGCCCTGGTGGTCTTCGGGGTAGACAACCTCACTAGCGCCATCAACGTGCTGGACAAGCTGGCCAGCGAAAATGCGTCTTGAGTTTCGCTTAATACAGTGACAATTCTGGCGACAAATGTGCCACAAGATCTCGCGCCCGTAAACTCTGCCTTAACTCCGGTAAAACTTAACTAATGTAACAAAGATGGCTCGACCGGCGTGCTAACATTGCGAACAGAGGTACTATGCGAGCCATTCTTGGAATAACCGTTAGCTTGATCTTGGCTTCGCAGGCTACCGCAGCGCCGGTCGCCGTCATCCCCAACGGAGGCCCCAGCGCCGGAAGCTTGAGCGTCATCAATCCCGCCACGGGCAGGGTAGAGCGTAACCTGATGACGGCCATCGCCCCCACCGCGGGGATTACGAATGCCAGCTTTGCAATCACCAACACAGGCGACCATGCCGCGGTCTTGAGCTACGCGGGGTTGTATATCCTGTCTGTTGTGAACCTGAGCACAGGGCGCATTACCGGGCAGCAAGAGCTTTCGTTTGTGCCGCCGCGAGGGGGGCCTCTGGGAGGCGGGATCGAGCCCATGATAGCCGCGAACCCTAAATTGAGCGTCCTCTATCTCGGCTATCTCGATGCGAGCCGCAACTTTCACATCCAGACGGTCGACCCCGCGACTCTCCATGTGATCCTGGAGTCGAACCTGGGCGCCCACGGCGGCCTATCCATGACCGTCTCGCCGGACGGGGAAACCATCTACCTCAGCGGGTACGGTTATGCCGCCGTGGCGGCGGTGCGCGCCTCCAATCTGAAGCTGATTGGCACGGTTCCCCTCTCCGACCAGTGTTGTGCAGCCGTTTCTCCCGATAGTTCGACGTTATATGTCGCGGCCGGCAATTATCCCGACATGGCCGTGACGGTAGTCGACACTGCCACATTCCAGGTGACGCAAACCCTGCCCCTTGTTGGCGTAAGCGTCCTTTTCGGCCTCGCCATTTCGCCCGGCGGATCTCAGCTCTACATGCCAGGTCAAGCGAATTTTCAAGGTACGGACATCTTCACGTTGGATCTCGCCACCCAGGCTTTAATGGCCGTTCCGGTCGCGGTCAACGGCGGCATCGCGGTTTCGCCGGACGGAACAGTATATGTTGGGAACACCTCGAATAACATTCAGGACGGATCGCAGGTGTTGGTCTTCGATCCGGCTTCGCAGTCGGTGACGGGGACATTGTCGGCCTATGGCTATGGCCCCTTTGCGCCGAACCCCACGGGAAGCCGGCTCTACTACCTGAATCAACAGAGCTCGACCATGGCTGCGACCGCTCCGCCTCCCGAGCCAATCGTCCTTGGCGCGGCCGCCACCGGGCAACTTGATAGTGCCGCCTACGACGCGATCAACAACCTTCTTCTGGTGGCGGACACCGCCAATAACATCGAGGTGCTTGACGCCCGTACTTTCGAACCTGCCGGCCGTCTTTTTGTTCCGCTTTTGAACTCTACGAATCCCTACATGACTGCCAGCGGCGGTTCCGGATTTGTCACCTTCGTGGGCCCGGTCAGTGCCACCCAGGGCTGCGATTGCGCGCAAGTCCTGCGGTTCGATCCGGGCTCGCTCCAGTTAACCGGAGCTGTCACTCTTCTGAATAACGCGAACGACAATCTTATTAGTTACTCGCAACCGGCGATGAGTGGAAGCACGCTCTACGTGCCCCTCTCCGCTAGCCAGAACGGCGGCCCGGTCAGGTTAGCCGGCAGCGCCGGAGCTCCCTCGGCAGGCGCGCCAAACAGTGCCATTGCGGTTATCGATACGCTCCAGATGAAGCTCGTGGCATTGTGGCCGTTCCAGGCCCTGCCCCTGCTCGGCTTGACCCCGGGGAGCGGTGTGGCCTACGCAGTGGTTCCCGCAGGGTCCATACTGGATCTGGACGAAATCGACCTGAGCACGGGCAAGATCGCCCTGCAGGTCCAGGTACCGGGCGCCGGCGGGAGCACCTACTCGAACCCGGCGGTTTCACCGGACGGCAGCACAATCTATTTCTCGTCGAATAATACGCTTTACACGCTCAATGCGCAGACTCTCGCCATCACCAATACGGTAGCCGGCATCGGTCTCACCAGCCTGACGGTCAGTCCGGATGGTAATTACCTGTACGGTGGCACGCCAGTTCCCTGCCAGGACTGCTCCGAACAGATCGTTTCCACGTCCTCGCTCCAAGTGATCGGAACGATACCGGTATCCACGGCATACCCGCAACCCGTTCTGTTCCTCGGCAATTGAGGCACGCCAACACAAATTGAGGTTCGCCTAATACGGTGACAGGTTCCTGTCACAAGTAAGTAATGTGGGGCGGGTCAGCCGACGCGGGCGAGGGCGCCCGCCCCACGTGTCGTTCCCGACTCCGAACGTCTTTAGCGGCTGCTCAGGTGCCAATGCCAACGTGGTTCGAGCACGGGTCAAACGTACACACGGCTTGCGATAATAGACCAATGCGCCTGCACGATTATGCGCCCCGGCCCGCGCACCTCAAATGGCTCCTCGATTCCGACCCGGCCATCCGTTGGCAGGCGATGAAGGACCTTACCGGTGAAGCGCCCGACGCGATTGCAGCCGAGCGGTCTCGCGTCGCAACCGAAGGCTGGGGAGCCCAACTTCTCGCCTCCCAGTCTCCTGCTGGCCACTGGGGCGGGAGCCCCCGCGGGTGGAGAGACGATTTGCCGGAGGAGGACCGAGCCTTGCTCATTACCCTCTACGCTCTCGTCGTCCTGAAGGACCTCGGTCTCGACCCCGCCAGCAAGCCGGCTCGCAAAATGATCGACCGCATCGACCAGCGGCTGGTGTTTAAGCGGCTCGACAACCGGCCTTTCCTTCACGGCGAAACGGAGCCCTGCATCAACGGCAGAATTCTCGGCATCGGCTCGTATTTCAAAGAACCGAACGACACACTGGCCAATCGACTCCTGGGCGAGCAACTCGCAGATGGCGGCTGGAACTGCGAAGCGCCCCCAAGCCGGCGCTCTTCGTTCCATACCACCATCTGCGTGCTCGAAGGACTCCTGGAATACGAGCGGGCAGGGCGTAAATCGGAGGCCGTCACTAAAGCCCGCAAGAGGGCCGAGAACTATCTGCTCGAGCGCCGCATGTTCCGCTCGCTTCGAACCGGCGAAGTCATCGACAAACGCTGGCTCCGTTTCTCGTTCCCGGCGTTTTGGCACTACGACGTCTTGCGCGGACTCGATTATCTGCGGAATGCCGGAATCAAACCCGACAGCCGCATGAGTGACGCCATTGAAGTCGTTGTTGAGCGCCGCCACCAGAACGGGCGCTGGCCGCTCAACCTCCTTCATCCCGAACATATTCCATTGGAGATGGAAACCGGCGTCGGCAGGGCAAGCCGCTGGAATACACTGCGCGCTCTCTCAGTCCTGCGTTGGTACGACAACGTGCGTCTGGCATCCGGGCGGAGCCGCTAGGGGCAGCTGCGCACCGTGCTCGAACTCGGCAGGCCACGAAAAACGATGGCCTGCCCCACACCACCCGGACACACTAGCTGCTCGCCGCCGCCGGGGCTTCGGCGTTGCTGATATGCTGTACGGCCTTCCACTGTCCGTCCGCTTCCCTGCGAAAGATAGTTACAAACCGGCCCTTCTCCGTGGCCGTCTTCCGGCTCGCAGGATCGGTGGCAGTGAGCACATAGGTTCCGCGCGTGTAGCCCAGATCGCCGCCCCTGGAGACTTCCACCTGGACAGGCTGCAATGCGAGCGACCAGTTCGGATCGGTCAGGGCCTCCTTCATCGCCGCGCCTATGGCGCCCTTGCCGGTCATTGTCGGAGAGTTCGGGACCATCACGTTTCCGTCGTCTGTGTAGTGGGCGGCAATGCGGCCCGCGTCCTTGCCGCCCCAGTCTTTGACAAAGGCGGCTACCTCGCCTTCGCGCAGAGCGCGGGCATCCGCCTCGCGGCTATCGGGCGCTGGCGTCTGCGAGCAACCGGCCAAACCCAGCAATCCTAATGCGCAGAATATCGACGAGTGACGCTTCATGTCCATTCCCCTCCGGTTTGGTTGACGTTCCATACTGAACTCCTGGCTTCGAGGGATTATACATCAAATCCGGTAAGCAGCCCTCGGGGCCGAATTGGGTCGTCTAAAATATTACCCAGAGGGTCCGGGCTGGGTCAAATGAAAATGTAACCCAAACCAAGGGCGAGGCATGGCACCAAAGAAAGGTGGATATGCACTCGCGGAAACAGTATTTGGCCGACGTACGGAAAGAGTACGGCGGAGTAGATGAGAAGGACCGGAGCCGGTTATTGGACGAGGCCCAGAAGCGGACGGGACTGCACCGAAAGTACCTGATCCGGCTGCTGAACCAAACGCCGGCGGCACGGCCGAAGAAGGGGAAGCGTCAGCGGCGCGCCGAGTATGGAGCGGCGGCGGTGACGGCGTTGATAGAAGTGTGGGACATCTTTGAGCAGCCCTGCGGGCAGCGGATGGAGGCGGTGCTGAGGAGCGAGGTGGAGCGGCTGCGGAAGCTGGGTGAGTTGCGATGCAGCGATCTGGTCGCAGGTCAACTAGGGCGAATGTCGGCCAGCACGATTGATCGGGCGCTGCGGCGAGAGAAGCGGGTACGGCGGTTAGGGCGGCATCGCAACCCGAATGTGCAGCGGCTGATCTATCAGAAGGTGCCGGTGAAAGTGGCGGCGGATTGGGACACCGGTGAAATCGGCAACCTGCAGGTAGACTTCGTGGAGCACTGCGGCCGGTCCACGGCCGGGGAGTACATTCACACCATATCGGCGGTGGACATAGCCACCAACTGGTGGGAGGGCCAGGCGATTGCCGCGCGCGGGCAGCACGCCACCAAGGAAGGGTTGAGCCAGATGCAGCCACGCTTCCCGTTCCGCATCCGGGAGCTGCATCCGGACAATGATTCGGCCATGATCAACGATCTGCTGTGGGACTGGTGTCAGGGGCAGAAGATACGCATGTCGCGATCGCGGCCATACAAGAAGAACGACAACGCGTGGGTGGAGCAGAAGGACTGGACGCATGTGCGCAAAGTGGTGGGCTATCGTCGCTTCGACACCACCGGCGAATTGCGGCTGTTGAACGAGATCTACGCGGTGCTGCGGCTGTACAAGAACTTCCTGCTGCCCACCATCCGGTTGCGGAGCAAGGAGCGCGTGGAGGGTCGCATCAAACGGGTCTATGACAAGCCCCGCACACCGTATCGACGCGTGATGGCGTCGCGCGAAGTGGGCCGGAAAACGAAGGCGGAGTTGAAGGCCATCTACGAAGGCTTGAACCCGGCTGAGCTATACCGGCGCCTGACGGAACTGCGCGCCAAACTCGAGAAGACCAGCAGCGGCAAACCGGAGGGCCTGGGCAAGCCCTCGTACCGGGGTCCGGACATTCGCATCGGCAGGCGCAGCTATCCGGCGGCCAGATCCGCAGCCAGTGCCCAAGACGCGCACAGTGCCGGTAGTTGAGATGCACAAAAACCTTCCTATGAAAGGTGGATAGGGAGGGTGGGACGCCTCCCGATGGTCGGCCCTGAGACACTACGGATGGTCGGGAGGCTTACAAAACCTTCCCATGAGAGGTTGATCGAGGCACCGGTCTCCCTCCCGCTGGTCGGGCTTGAGCAGTACACGTTGTCGAGGCGCTTACCTTGCCCTCGGGTTACATTTTTAGTTGACCCAACCGAGAGCGGTTTGGGTTACATCATTAAATGACTTGACAGGGGGCGAGCGTGGTGTGACTCGGAAAAGTTCTATCCGCGTTCATCTGCGTTCATCGGCGGCCAATAATGGGTTTTGGTTCTCGCGTTGGGCCGGAAAAAAGCACATCTGGCCGCCGATCAGATAAGAAAGGCTCGGGTCGCGTTCGCGCCACGGCGGCAGGCCGGCAGGCCGCTGCCTTCGTCTTTTCCCTTTCCCCCTGCGTCTGAAGGATTTGGGGAATTATTCTCAACTCCGGCGGCTGATGGCATTTGGCACGGGTGCGGGCATCCAGATCGCCGGACCGGACCTGGAGATTGCCGTGGCGCGCGTGCGCCCCACTGGAGTAGAGGTGCTGGCGCGCACCACCATTCCGCACTTTCGCGAGCGCCCCGCGGCGCAATGGGGCGCGGAGTACAGCGCCTTGCTGGGTAGGTTGGGCACGCCGCATCTGAGCGCCACCGTGTTGCTGCCCAGGCCGGAGGTCGTGGTGCGGCAGATCGCCCTCCGCGGCGTGGAGACCAAGGATCTGGAGGCGGCCATCGCCTTCCAGTTGGATGGCATCAACCCATACGGCGACCAGGAAGTGCTGTTCGGCTGGACCGCGCTGGGCGAAGGCAGCGTCCTGGTAGGCATCGTGCGGCGCGAGATCGTGGACCGCTATCTGGAGCTCTTCACCGAGGCCGGCATCGCCACCGGTTCCTTCACCTTTGCGGCGGCCGCGATTCACGGCGCGATCCGGTTGGGCGCTCGACCGCCGCGCGATTTCGTGGCGCTGGGCCAAGCCGCGGGACCGGGCGTGGAGGTCTATGGCGAAAGCCAGGCGCGCCCGGTTTTTTCGGCCGAGTTCGACTTGCCGCCCGAGAAAGCCGCGGCCACGGCTGCCGCCGAATTGCGGCTTGCGCCCGAAACGGCGGCGATCGCTCTGGAAAGCCTGCTGCCGGCGCCGCGCGTGAACCCGGTGGAAAACGATCTGGCGCGCAATGCGCTGCCTTACGCCGCGGCGCTCGCGAACGCCTGCCCCCGTCTCGCGCCGGCGGCGAACTTGTTGCCGCCCGAGCGGCGCGCGTCGGCTTCCCGCGGCATCTTTATTCCCACCGCCGTAGTGGCGGCCGCGCTGCTGATCGTATTGGCCGCCACCCTGGCTTGGCCGGATTACGAAGAGCGCCAATACTTGAAGGAGCTGAACGCCGAAATCGCGCATCTGCGGCCGCTCGCGGCACGGGCCGCGGCTCTCGACCGCCAGATCGATCACACCCGCGCGCGATCCCGGCTGATGGATGAATTCCGCACCCGCACGCGTTCGGATCTGGATGCCATCAATGAACTCAGCCGGCTGTTTCCGATGCCGGCGTGGGTCAGTTCCATGGAGTTGTCGCGCGATGGGGCCACCATCATCGGCGAAGCCGAACAGGCCGCCCCGCTGCTGAAAGTGTTGGACGCCTCGCCGCTGTTTCACAACTCCGAATTCAACGGCATCAGCAGGGTGCAAAACTCGGAAACCTTCCGGCTGCGTACCCAGCGGAGGCCCGGCAAGTGACCACCGGTACGCTGGACCGCCGCACCATACTGATTCTGGCGGCAGGGGTGCTCCTGGTCCTGGTGCTGCGCTTTGGGATCATGACGGATAAGCGGCCCGAGGTGGTGGCCGCGTTCGATTCCGTCCCGCTGGCCGAGAAACGTCTGGCGAAGTTGCGCGAGACGGGGGCCACCGTGCCGGGAAAAGAAAAGATCGCCAAGCAGGTTGCCGCCGAATTGGCCACCCGCGAGAAAGGCATGATTCTGGCCGACACCGCGGCGCAGGCGCAGGCTCAGTTACTCGAAATCATCCGCCGGGTGGGCAAGGACGAAGGCATCGACGTGCGCGGCGCCGAGGAGATGAAAGTGCGCCCGCTGGCCGACGATTACGGCGAAGTGGTGGTGGCGGTTTCTTTTACTTGCCGCATCGAGCAATTCGTGAATTTCATGACCGACTTAGCCAACCGCCCCGAGTTGATCGCCACCAGCGACATTCGCGTGGCTCTCGGCAACCCCAAGGAGAAGACCGTGGTGGTGCGGCTGGGGCTGTCGGGCGTGGTGCCGCGCAAGCTGGTGCCGGAGAAGAAAGGGCAGGCCTCGCTGTGAAGCGCAAATTGTTACTGGCGAACCTGGCGCTGCTGGCGCTTGCGACGGCGGGGGCGGTGCATCTGCGCCGCGAATGGGTGGAAGCGCATGCGAGCGAGCAGGCCGTGCTCGAGAAACGCATCCAGCCCGTGCCGCCGCCACGCATGCCCGCGCCGGCCGCCACCGAACCGGTGAAGGCAGCCGGGTACAACGACATCGCGCAAAAAATGTTGTTCTCCAAGGACCGCAATCCCGTGGTGGTGGTCGAACCGCCACCCGCGCCGAAGGTCGTTCCGATGCCGGCCCTGCCGTTGTTCCACGGCGTGGTGAATCTGGGCGACGGTCCCATGGCCATCATGAGCGTAGGGCCCAAGGGGCCGCATCGCGATTACCAGCCGGGCGACAAGGTGGGGGAGTTCACGCTGGTGGCGGTGAACAATGAAGAGCTGGTGCTGGAGTGGCAAGGCCAGACCATCACGAAGAAAGTGGACGAGATCCTGGATCGGGGCACGACCGCGCCGCCGGCGCCTGGCCCGGTGGCTGCCGCGGCGGCGGCGGCTGCCGCTCCTCCGCGGCCAGTGACGCCCGCGCCAGCCGAGCCGGGCGGGGACCTCACCAGGGGCGTCCGGGCTTGCCAGGCGGGCGATTCGTCGCCGGCCGGAACCGTTGCCGATGGCATGGTCAAAGTGATCCGGTCCACCCCGTTCGGTCCGAAGTGTTTTTGGGAGAGTGCCAAGTAAATAAGACCACCTGCTCCCGAAGTGGTCGCGAAAAGGAGTCATCGCAAAATGAGAATTCTAGTGTGCATGTGCATTCTTTCGGGCGCCCTCGCGGCCCAAGGAACCACCAAGACCTCGCCGCCCCCGGCGGCCAGACAGACCGGGAAGGCGCCGGCGGCTTTGACCATTCCGAAGGACGCCGTCGAAACCACACCCGGAATCTACCGTTGGACGGATAAGGACGGCAAGGTTTGGACCTATCGCCGGACGCCTTTCGGCGTGAAGCGGTGGGCCGCGGATTCCGTCGATACCGAGCGCAGCGCCGTGGAAAAGCGTAGCTCGGTGGACATGCCGGCAACCGCCGTGGAAAAAGGCGACTCCATCCGCTTCGAGCAGACAACTCCTTTCGGGAAGCGTACCTGGGTACGCAAAAAGACCGAGCTGAACGAGGAAGAACGCAAGATCTGGGATCTGCAGCGGAAGAACAGCGCGGCCAGCCGCACTACGGAAAAGGAGTAAGCAGTGAGATCCGGCAGACTCATAATGGCAGCGATACTGGCGGCTTGGTGCGGCATGTGGGTAGCCTCGGCACAGCAAGGCGCGCCGCCGGCCCCCGCTCCTCCGGCGCAGCCCCAACCGGCGGCGGCCACTCCCGCCACGCCGTCCACCACCCCGCAAACCGGCCCGCGCAAATCCAGCGCGACCGACACCGGCGGCTTCATGCTGGAGAACGTGTCGCTGGCGGAGCTGATCGACATCGTGGCGCGCCGGTTGAAAATCAATTACCTGCTGGATCCGCGCTTCAAGGGAGGCAGCGTCACCATCCACACCTACGGCGAAGTGAAGCCCACCGACCTGATGCCTTTGCTCGAAACCATCCTGCGGGTGAACGGCGCGGCGCTGGTCAAAGTCGGCGACCTCTACCGGGTGATGCCGGTGGGGAACGTGGCGCAGGCGCCGCTCCCTCCCGCCGTCAACGGGAAAGACTTTCCCGACGATGAGCGCATGGCCTTGAACCTGGTTTTCTTGAAGTACGCCACTGCCGGCGAGATCCTCAAACTGATCCAGCCGTTCCTGGGCGAGGGCGCCGCGGCGGCCACCTACGACCCGGCCAATCTGCTGATCCTGCAGGACAACAACCGCAACATGAAGCGCACCATGGATCTGCTGGCGCTATTCGACAGCGACTCTTTCGTCAGCCAGCGAGTGCACCTTTTCGAGGTCTCCAACGGCCGGCCCACGGATCTGGTGAAGCAACTGGAGTCGATTTTCAAAGCAGTCTCGCTCTCCGACAAGGCCACTGCGGTGAAGTTCGTGCCCATCGATCGCATCAACACCATCGTGGGCGTGGCGCCCAATCCGGGAGTCTTCGACCAGGTGGGGCAGTGGCTGAAGAAGTTGGACATTCCGGTAAAATCGCCGGCGGGCTCGGTGGATAATTACGTCTACCGCCTCAAGTACGGCCACGCCGAAACGGTGGCGGTGGCCATCATGGCGCTGTATAGCGGCAACCCGATGGCTCTGATGGCGCTGAGCCAGATGAATAACAACATGATGAGCGGCATGATGAACAATATGTCCCCGGGCGTTGGCGGCATGGGCGGGGGCGGTTATGGCGGCGGTGGTTACGGGGGCATGGGCGGTTACGGCGGCGGTTATGGCGGCGGTGGCTACGGGGGCATGGGCGGTTACGGCGGCATGGGCGGTGCAGGCTATGGCGGCTTCGGTGGATCCCAAGGCGGCATGAGCCCCTTGGCGAGCATGATGGGGGGCGCCTCCGGGGCGCAGACAGGAACCGTGGCAGGCGCGACGGCGGGAGCATCGGCCGACCAGACTGGCTCGTATCTGGGCGCTACCGGCGCGGGAGTTTCCAATGTCAAGGGCCCGCGCATCATTCCGAATCCATTCGACAACACGCTGCTGGTGCAGTCGACCCCCGAGGAATGGGAGCAGATTTCGCGGCTGCTGCTGCAGTTGGATGTGCCTCCGCGGCAGATTCTGGTGGAGGCCAAGATCATCGAAGTGGACTTGACCGGCAGCCTCCAGTACGGCGTGAATTCCTACCTGCAAGCCAAGGGCGCGGCGCTCCCCAGCGGTACCAGCGCGGCGGGTCAAGCCGGCGGTTTTATCGGGACGGCTCTGAGTTCCGGGCTGAATTTGACGGGTGGCTTTCTGGTGGGGCACAGCCGCGAATTGCTGGCGGCGCTGACGGCGCTCGAGAGTACCGGCAAAGCCAGAACCATCAACGAGCCGTCGCTGATCGCCACCGACAGCATCCCTGCGGTGATGAACGTAGGGACCAGCGTGCCCACGCTGAGTTCCTCGGTGGCCTCGGGAGTGCAATCCGGCGGCAATACCCTGTTCGCCAACAATATCTCCAATGTCAGCACGGGCGTGACCCTGATGGTCAGTGCGCGCGTCAACTCCAGCGGTATCGTTACCATGCTCATCAATCAGCAGGTGAGCGGCGCGGTTCCGCCAAGCAGCACCGGCATTCAGTCGGACTCGTTCTCCAATCGCAGCTTCCAGACGCAGATCACGGTGCAGGACGGCGACACCATCGCCATCGGCGGAATAATCCAGGAGACCTCTACGGATTCGTCCACTGGAATTCCCTTCCTGCAGCGGATTCCGGTGCTGGGTGCGGCTTTCGGGTCCAAGTCGAGAAATACCAGCCGGACGGAGTTGATCGCCTTCTTTACCCCGCACGTCATCTACGACACGACGGGGCTGGCGGAAGCCACTGACGATTTGAAAGCCGGGCTGAAGCACATGAAGGGCGAGTTGAAGGAACAACAGTAGCGGGGAGGCGGGCGGGCCTACCAGCATCCGAATCGCAGCGGAGCGTCTTTCGCACGGAGCTTGCCGCAGGCGGCTCTGGCGTTATCGCCAGTCGACTTCCGCCCAGCCTTAATTGGGCCATCTTTGGGCTCCGTGAACGATGTTGAGAATCAGCAATCGCTTTTCGAACACCCGGTACACAACGATGTAGGGAAGCGTCTGGACCAGGATTTCGCGGGTGTTTTCGACGCGTCCAGGGCGCCCTGGTACAGCATGGTCTGCAAGCTCTGGATGGCGTCGTAGATGACCCGCGAAATCCTGTTGGCGACCTCCAAACTTCGGTCCTGCCCGATGTATTCGGAGATTCGCCTCAGGTCCGCAACCGCGTGCTGCGACCACTCAACGCGCATGTTTTCAGGCGCATTCCCTTTGTTGGAGCCACGCGTGCACGTCGTCGTCGGGCACCGTTTCGCCCCGGTCGGCGGCTGCCATACTATCCCCGACTTTGCGTCCGAGCCATTCGTTGTAGGCTACAAGGTGGTCTACCGCCTCAGCCAACAGTTCGTCCGTGCCCCGATGGGTACGCAGGGCTAATTCGTTCAACCTGGCCTGCGTCTCCGGTGTCAAGTTTAGTTCCATACCTGCGAGTATAGCGGTTGGGCTGGCTCAATTCACGTGCGCGGATTCATGGACGCTGTCCGAGTCCACTTCCGTCAAGTCTGGCTCTGTAAGCACGACGCTGGTTCCGGCCGTCGCCTGCCGATGGTACTTGCCGCGAACTCCTGGTCCCAGCTTGGTGAGATCGTATTCGGCCCGCAAGTCGTCATTCTCTGCCTGTTGGGGCCCCTTTTTCATATTTGCCTGCGGTGGAGCGGGGCTCAAGCCCCGCGCGGGCTAAAGCCCGCCCTCCAGGGTCAGTCGTTGCCCGAGATATTCACCAGGTTATCGCTCAGCACCGCGTCCGCCTCTTCCGCCGTAAACTCCTCCACCTTTGCCGAGATATTCATCGAGCAGAACTTCGGCCCGCACATGGAACAGAAGTGCGCGTCCTTGAAGCCTTCGTCCGGCAGCGTCTCATCGTGCATGGAGCGCGCCGTCTCAGGGTCGAGCGACAGCTCGAACTGGCGGTTCCAGTCGAAGCGGTAGCGCGCGCGCGACAATTCGTCGTCGCGGTCGCGGGCGCCGGGACGGTGGCGTGCGATGTCGGCGGCGTGCGCGGCGATTTTATACGCGATGATGCCGGCCTTCACGTCCTCGCGGTTGGGCAGGCCCAGGTGCTCCTTGGGCGTCACGTAGCACAGCATCGACGCGCCATACCAGCCGATCATGGCCGCGCCGATGGCCGAGGTGATGTGGTCATAGCCCGGCGCGAAGTCCGTCACCAGCGGCCCCAGCGTGTAGAAGGGCGCCTCGTAGCACATCTCCTTTTCCTTCTCCACCTGCATCTGGATCTGGTCCATGGGGATGTGGCCGGGACCTTCAATCATCACCTGCACGTCGTATTCCCAGGCGCGCTTGGTCAGTTCGCCCAGCGTCTTCAGCTCGGCGAACTGCGCGGCGTCGCTGGCGTCGGCCACCGATCCGGGGCGCAAGCCGTCGCCCAGCGAGAAGCTGACGTCATACTTCTGGAAAATCTTGCAGATCTCGTCGAAGCTCTCGTACAGCATGTTCTGGCGATGGTTCTTCACCATCCACTCGGCCAGGATGGAGCCGCCGCGGCTGACGATGCCGGTGACGCGGCGCGCGGCCAGCGGGATGTGCTGCACCAGCACGCCGGCGTGTATGGTCATGTAGTCCACGCCCTGCTCGGCCTGCTCGTGGATCACTTCAAGCATCAACGAGGCGCTCAGGTCTTCCAGGCGGCGCACACGCGAGAGCGCTTCGTAAATCGGCACGGTGCCGATGGGCACCGGCGATGCGTCGATGATGGCCTGGCGGATGCGCGGGATGTCGCCGCCGGTGGAAAGATCCATCACCGTATCGGCGCCGTATTTGACCGAGTAGCGCAGCTTCTCCAGCTCTTCCTCGATGTTCGAAGTAACCGCGGAGTTGCCGATGTTGGAGTTGATTTTGCACGTGGATCCGACGCCGATGCACATGGGCTCCAGGTTGGCGTGGCGGATGTTGGCGGGGATGATCATACGGCCGCGCGCCACTTCGGAGCGGATGAATTCGGGCGCCAGGCTTTCGCGCCGCGCGACGTGCTGCATCTCACCGGTAACGACGCAGCGCCGCGCATAGTACATCTGCGTGCGGACTGCGTCGTTCTGGCGTTCGGCTATCCATTCTGTACGCATGGAACTCCTCTGGGCTGTGGGTTATGGCTGTCGGGCAGTGGGCGCCGCGCTGGAGTGCCCGGCGCCCCTTCGTCTACTTCTTCTTCTTGGGCTTCTTGACTTCTTTGTTGCCTTTATCCCTGCTTTTTGCCATATCCGCAATTATACCCGCTAATGGACGCGATGCAATGCGTCATTGTCGTCTTCCCAGGCGTCCGGATCGGCCGCATGCAGCAGGACGAACTTCTGCAACTCGCTGGTGGGGGCCGTCAGGACGATCTGCTGTCCCTCGCCCATGGTGGATTGCGGCGCCTGGCCCACTTCCACCATGTGTTTCAGCCAGGTCTCGTCGATCGGGGAAACGTATAGTTCGTCGCCCTCCATGCGGATCTTGGCGAACAAGTGGCCCGCAACGCCGACCTCCGGATCGGACTTGGAGGCCACGTCCACGAATTCGTATTCCTTCAAGCGCAGCAAGTGGACCGCGTATTTCGCCCCGTCCGCGGAATCGACGGTGTACCCGTCCCCCGATTTCTCGATCTTCCAGATCTCACCATCCTTCTCCGACCAGGTTCCTTCCAGCGGCAGGTCGGAAGCCAGGTCCTGCGTGGTGTAGAGCGGGTGGATAGCGACCTGGGGCGCGCAGCCGGTCATCGCCGCCGCGGCCGCCAATACCGTAAGCCATAGTGTGAATCGCATATTGAAACTCCTTTCACTACGGGATAGCGACATCGGCGAGCGGAAATTGCAGTTGGGTCCAAAGAGCGGGGCTTAAGCCCC
The DNA here is from genome assembly GCA_049520215.1 of Bryobacteraceae bacterium. GTDB lineage: Bacteria > Acidobacteriota > Terriglobia > Bryobacterales > Bryobacteraceae > Bog-159. The sequence continues at coordinate 17,288 of JBEKPZ010000128.1, forward strand.
GCGCCCGCTAAAGCCCGCCCTCCATCGTTTAAGAGCCATCTTTAGCGGTGCGTAACGCGCGGCGGCGGCCATCAGGAGCAGGCCGGTGAGTAGCAGGCCGATCGGCCACCAGGCGCGGTCTTTAAAGAAATCCTGCTGCAGCCGCACCAGGCCGATGGCCAAAAACAGCATGCCGCTGGCGAAGAAGTTCTTCATCTGTTTCGGAATGCTCCCCAGCACGAAGACGCAAGCCACTATCGGCAGCAGCGCCTCCAGCAAACGCGCTTCCAGGCGCATGCCCGCGTTCGCCGGAGTCTTCTCCCAGCGGTCCGATGCCGCCAGACCCAGCAGCAGCAGAGAAGTCATCACGTGGCCGGGAATCACGAAGCGGAACGACTTGGCTACCGAGCGCATCTGCGGCGACCGGACGCGCTCGCACGCGATCTGCAGCGCAAAGTAGATTCCCGCGTTTGCGATGAAGAGATATTCGATCTGGCCGCGGGTCCACGGTGCCACGCTCTTCAGCCAGTTGGCGTAGGGTTCATGATAGGTGGCCACGCCGGTCAGCGCCGCCAGCGTGAAGGCCACCGCAATCGGATAGAAATACCGCGAATCGTTGGCCAGCCGCAAACGTTCCAACGCCAGGGCGATGGCGAAGAAGAGCGCCGCGCAGGGGAGCAGGTAGAAGTATGGTCTGCCGGGGTCCTTGTCGATCCAGTCCAACATGCCCAATCGCAGCAGGCAGGCCAGGCACCAAAGCCCTGCCATCACCGCGAACACCAGCGAGAACACGGATGCGCGCGTGAAGCGGCGCAGCCAATAGTAGGCCGGCAGCGAGAGCAGAATCGCCCACCACAACTGGGCGTTGGTGGTCATCTTGAAGCTTTCGAAATTCGAGAAAAGCTCCAGATTCTTCCGGCCCTGGGTGAATCCGCGGAACGCGCCATATTCGCCCATGGCGACCAGCAGCGCGATGGGCAGCAGCAGGCAGAAGGCCAGCAGGAACGCCACCGCAATGCGGCGCTGATCCAGTTTCCAGCACCGAATACCGATCCAGGCGGTAGGCGCAGTCGCCGCCGCCGCCACCAGAACGGCCGGTGTTCCGCTCAGCCCCGCGTATCTGAACAACACGATCAGCGCCGCGCCCACCACCAGAATCCAGGCGCCCAGATACAAGCTGACCTGCGGCAGCGACAACCGGCGGACTTCCATGATCCAGGCGTCTTCGCGCTCCACCAGCCGGTCGTAGCACTTGCGGAAGGAATCGTATTCCGAGTCGGAGAGGATCTGGTCCTGCTTCCACCCGTCCAACTCGCGCAGATGTTGCGCGATCTTGCCGGTCATCAGGCGCGCGTAGGCGGCGGGCGCGGCGAGCACCGCGTCTCCGGCCAGAAAGCGTTCCAGATCGGCCGCCATTTCATAAGCCGAGTTGTAGCGGGCGGAGGGCGCCTTTTCGAGCGCCTTCATGCAGACGTTTTGCAGATCGCCGGGGATTTCGGCGTCGATGCGCCGCGGCAGCACGGGATCGTCTTCGCAGATGGACTGCACCTGTCCGCCCAGCGTCTCGGCGCGAAAGGGCAGGGAACCGGTGAGCAGCTCATAGCAGATGACGCCCAGCGAGAAGACATCGCTGCGCGCATCGAGTGGCGCGTCGGCACGGGCCTGCTCCGGGGAGAAGTAATCCGGCGTGCCCATGATTTCGCCGTGCAGCGTGAGGCGCGCTTCGTTCCCGGAGAGGTGCAGCGCCAGCCCGAAATCGAGCAGCTTCGGCTCCAGGTCGGGACCCACCAGGATGTTGCCCGGCTTCAGGTCGCGGTGAACCACCTGGCGCCCGTTCAGAAAGCCCACGGCCAGGGCCACCTTGCGCATCAACTCCACCTTTTGCCGCAGCGTGAGCGGCTGCGCGGCGGCGGTCAGCGCGGCGCCTTCCACGAACTCCATGACGAAGTGGGGCGGCTCGCCATCCGGGCCGAGCGCGTAAATGCGCGCGATGTTCGGGTGCGTGACCTGCGCCATGGCCCGGGCTTCGTGCATGAAGCGGGCGCGCAGGACCGGGTTATCGGCATAGCGCGCGTTCAGGGTCTTGATGGCAACTTTGCGGCCCAGCCGTTCGTCCATGGCCAGAAACACGCGCCCCATGCC
>JBEKPZ010000129.1:0-37376 GCA_049520215.1 Bryobacteraceae bacterium
TTTAAGGTGCTACCATGACGAACAAACACAAACTTGCATACCGATTCCCGCTCCTGGCTAGCGTTCGTAGAGCCACCGCTTTGCAGAGGAGCTTAACAGGTCGATACCACGCAATCGCAAATGCTGTCTTTGACACGCTGATGGCAAGTGAATCAAGATTGCCCCGGCGGGGGTGCTCCATTAACGGTGTCCTGCCGCGATCGGTAATATTGGGAGCCTTCCCGCCCGCGATAGCATGTGTGAACGGTAGTCCGCTCCCGCCCCGGATGACGGCCAGATCGTCTCCGGGAGGCCGCCGTCTGACAATCCTGCATAGCGGCGCCCTGAGCCTGTTTTTGATGTTACTCGCATCCGTTACGGCTCACGCTCAGTCGCCGGCGGGACCGAACCGCCCCACTGCAGTACCCGACGGATATCTGATCACCCCGTTCGGTTACTTTCATCCATCGTGTGTACGGGAGGTCGCCGGCGAAGACACTCTGCTATCGGATGTGCCTGCGATCCAGCATGCGCACCGGGCCATTGAAACGCTTGCGCCCTGCCAATACCCGCACTACACGGCTTCGGGCGAGGTTGCGGTGGAGAGCTTTGGGGAATCGGCGCAGCCCGCTGGCGGCGGCACTTGGATTGAGAATGCCAACGTGACCGCCGACGCCGGGACCTCTTATGGCCGCCTGACCGCAACCTGGGCCGTGCCGCCGCCGCCAACTACCAACCACAACCAGACGATATACTTGTTTCCCGGCTTGGAGAATACAGTTGGATCGACAATCATCCTCCAGCCTGTATTGGCATGGCAGGGTAGCACGGGAGCCTGGGATTTAGCCAGTTGGAACTGTTGCCCGGCCGGCATCACCTGGCATAGCGCCCCGGTGCGCGTCAAAGCAGGCAACAGAATCAAAGGCACCGTGACACAGAACTGCCAAGCGGGAACACAAGCCTGTCCCACGTGGAATGTCTCGGCCGCCGACGCGACGACGGGCACGAGCAGCAATATGGGAAACACTACGAGCAGTGGGCAGACATTCAACTGGGCGTTCGGCGGCGTATTGGAGGCCTACAACGTCACGCAATGCTCGGATTACCCCGGGAATGCCCAGACCGTCTTTTCGGGCTTGTATCTGTATGACTACAACCTCAAGCCAATCGCGAATCCGCAATGGTCGCCAACCATTAACTCTCCGAACTACAACCCCCAATGCGGTTACGCTGTCCAAGTGGCGAACGGGCAAGTGGGGGTCGACTACGCGCCTTTCCTGACCCTGCACAGCTTCAATGGAACGGACGGCGCTAACCCCGCTGCAGGCCTCGTAGGCCCTCACCCAGGCGAACTGTGGGGAACTACCTACTCCGGTGGTGCGAGCAACTATGGCACGGTCTTCAATATCACCACGATCGGCGCGTTCACCTCAATGCACAGCTTTGCAGGGCCGCCGGAAGGCCAAAACCCCGAAGGAATCCTCTGGCCGGCAATTGACGACAACCTGTACGGAGCAACCGTGATCGGCGGGGCAAACGGCCAGAACGGTACCATCTTCCAGATTACCCCTATCGGCGCGCTGACCACGCTGTACAGTTTCTGCTCTCAAGCTGGGTGCGCGGACGGTCAATTCCCTACCGGAGGGGTTACCTACGATAATCTTTCCGGGGACATCTACGGCACAACCTCGGAGCGCGGACCGTACAACGAAGGCACGGTCTTTCAGTTCACGGGCGGCACGCTGACCACGCTGTACGGCTTCTGCGGCCAACCACCGCAGTGCCCCGACGGCAAGACACCCGGCGCGGGCCTCATCTGGGGGAATGGCGACACCCTGTACGGAACAACACAGTATGGCGGGGCGCATGGCGAAGGTACGCTCTTCGGAATCGTGAATGGGGCGTTAACCACGCTCTACAACTTTTGTTCCCAAGGCGGGCTCCAGTGCACCGATGGCGCGGTACCTGGCGGAAGCCTCCTGGCGCCCATCCTCTACGGCGACAACAACCTTTACGGCACAACCACCCATGGCGGCCCGAATACCGGTCCTCCATTCTATCAAGGCGTTGGTACTGTCTTTAAGATCAGTCTGGGCGGCGCGCTGACCACGCTTTACACGTTCTGTTCCGAAATCAATTGCACGGACGGCGCATACCCGAATGGAGGGCTGATTCGGGATTCGGACGGCAACCTGTACGGAACAACCTCGCAGGGCGGGGCCTACAACCAAGGTACCGTCTTCAAGCTAACCCCGGCCGGCGCGCTGACCACGGTCTACAGCTTCTGCTCCCAAAGCGGGTGCCCGGATGGTGCACAGCCTTATGGTGACCTCATCCAGTTGAGTGACGGCGACCTGTACGGAACAACTTACTATGGCGGAGCAAGCAACCTCGGTACCGTTTTCAGGCTACACCCGTGAGTCGGCGGACAGCCAGGTCTGGTTCAGTTGACGATCTGCGAATCGGGGCGATGGCTGCGCTCTATGGTATTCGACTCCATCGTGCAGAACTCAGGCCCGCGCGATTTGGGCTTTAGCGCCGCCTCCCTGCCTGGCTGCCAGGCGCCGGCCTGCAAGTTTCAAGGGTGATGCAAGTTCACGGTGTCGATGGGTCAAGGCGTATGGCGCAACCGTGCTCACGTGCCGTCGCCATCTACAGGTTAGCTGCGATATGGAACAAGCGCAAAGTAAAGAACCTGTTCATGCACATTGACGATCGGGCACACGGCGATACCTATGTCGTCACCGACATTATTCGCCATCCCAAATAAAGAAGCTCACTTACTTGAGCGGCTCGCCCACAGCGGCTTTCGCCGCGGCCGGCAACTTATCCGCATTGGCCAGCATCAGGCTGACCTGCCAGAGTTGCGTGTCGCTGAGCGATCCCTTATAGCCCGGCATGCCTGTCAGGCGAATGCCGTTGGCGGCTTTCCAGTAGGTCTCGCCGGGCGGGTCATCGGTCACGCCATGGCCGGTGAAGAGCTGCGGCGGATGCGGGAACATGCCCTTGGCGATGGAGGTTTCAGGCTGGCCACTCAGCCCATGGCAAACAGCGCACTGCTCGCGAAAGATCCGCGCGCCCGCCAGCAGGTTTGGTTCGTCCGCCGGAATCGGCGCTTGCGACGGCGCCTCTTTCGAGATCCGCGCATGCAGCGCCATCCCCGCAACAAGCCGCTCGAACGGCATGGGAGGAGCGGACGTCGCCACGGGCGCCAGGCCCAGGCCAAAATACGCAAGCGCGCCCAACAACACAACCACCAGTGCGAGTACGAAGCCAAGCAATACTTTTTTCATCAGGCGATCCCCATCTTTTTCTGCATCTGTTCCAGGGTGACTCCCTTGGTTTCGGGAAACCAGAACAGCACTACGAAGAATTGTACCGCCATCATGACGGCGAAGAATGCAAACGGAGTGGCCCCGGAACGGGCCGCTACCAGCGGAAACGTTCCCGCGATCGCCGCATTCATCAGCCAATGCGTGAAGCTGCCGAGACTCTGGCCCTTGGCCCGCACGCGGTTGGGGAAGACTTCACTGAGATAGACCCAAATCACGGCGCCCTGCGAGAAGGCAAATGAAGCGATGAAGCCCACCAACAGCCAGACCAGCAACTCCTGATGAGTGTGCATGGCAAGAATAGCAGTCACCCCCGCGAGCGAGATCGCCAGCCCCACCGATCCGACGAGCAGCAGAGTCTTGCGCCCAATGCGATCGATGACCGACATGGCAATCATGGTAAAGAGCAGGTTCGTCGCGCCGATGGCCACGGCCTGCAGATCGCTGGAAACCTTGCTGAAACCCGCCTGCGCGAAGATGTCGTTCAGGTAATACAGAATCGCGTTGATGCCCGAGAGTTGGTTGAACATGCCGATGGCCACCGCGAGGAAGATCGGCACGCGATACTTGTGCTGGAACAGCGGCTCGTCGCCGTGGCCGTGTTCCGCATCGATCGACGTGACGATGTCCTGCAGTTCCTCTTCGAAGTTTGGCTCGCCGGTGAGCCGGAGCACTTCCCGCGCCTCGGGAACGCGCCGCTGCTTCACCAGCCAGCGGGGGCTGCGGGGAATGCCGAAAAGCATGAGCATGAAAAACGCCGCTGGGACACCCGAAACACCCAGCTTCCAGCGCCATTCCGCAGCGCCAAATCCAGCGAGGCCGATGACGTAGTTGGAAAAGTAAGCCAACAGGATGCCGAAGACCACGTCGAACTGGAACAAGCCCACCAGGCGGCCGCGCCACTTCGCCGGCGCAATCTCTGCAATGTACATGGGGCCGAGCACGGAAGAACCTCCGATGCCCAGCCCGCCGATAAACCGGAAGAAGATCAGCGAATACCAGTCCCAGGCGAAGGCGCAACCGAGTGCCGAGATCAGGTACAAGACGGCCATCACGCGCAGACTGTCGCGGCGGCCCCAGCGGTCGCCTGGGATGCCCGCGAACATGGCGCCCAGAATCGTCCCCCAGAGAGCGGCGGCGACTGTTACGCCCAAAGAGCCGGGCGTGAGGCGATAGGTTTCCGTCAGCGCGCGCGTGGTGCCCGCGATGACCGCGGTATCGAATCCGAAAAGCAGGCCGCCCAAGGCAGCCACGATGGTGCTCTTGACCAGATAGCCGTTCAGTGTCATGGCAAGGCCCGACTGTATCACAGATTGCCTGGCAGCAACACCGCTCAGTTCGCCAGCTTGATGGCAGCCAGTTTCAATGCCACGGCGATGTCCGCGGGCCCATTCACTTCGATACGGACTCCGGTTCCCTCGGCATAGCGTTTAGCGCTGTCGATAATCTGAATCACCCGTTGTGGCAGTCCGCTCCCGCGCGCTGCTTCGACTGCCTTGCCGCCGAGAGCGAACGACGCGCGGAAACAGCCCCGGCACGGCGAGAGATACAGAATGGCGCGCTTGTCGCGCTTCAGCCGCAGCGACCATCCGGCCTTGGGCGAATAGGAGTTCCACTCCTGAGTGACGATATTGTGCCGCTCAGCCAGGCCGGCGAGCAGTCGATCCCAGAGCGCTTTGGCCGAACGGCCCAGCTCCGCCGCCAGATCGTCGTCTGTAGGCATCTCAGGTTTGCCGATGAAGGCGTTTGGAAGGGTTTCGGATGCGTGCGTCATAGGGCCGCAATCGCTATCGTAACGCTGGCGACTAACCGTCGTATGAGCACCACGTCTCAAGTACATGACGCACTGGAAGCTGGCCCTGCGCTCGCTCACGCGCCGCAAGGCATTCACAGCGGTCGTGGTGGCCATCCTGGCACTGGGCATCGGCGCCAATACGGCAGTTTTTTCAGTGGTGGACGCCGTCCTCCTGAAGCCCCTTCCTTTCCCGGATTCCGACCGGCTGGTGAACGTGCTGGAAGCCAGCCCTTCCAAAAGTGAGCCGGAAAGCCTGATCGCCCCCGCGCGCCTGGCAGACTGGAACCGCCTGAACCACACCTTCGACGGCATTGCAGCCAGCTACGCCGAGAACGTCACCGACACCAGCGGCGCCGAGCCCGAGCGACTCGCGGGGCGGCGCGTCTCGCCCGGCTACTTCCGCGTCTTCGGAACCAGGCCCCTGCACGGCCGCACCTTCACGCCCGACGAAGATGTTGCCGGCGGACCCGCCTCGGCAGTGATTGGTTACGCCTTCTGGACCCGCCGATACCATCAATCGCCCGCCGCCATCGGCCGGCGGCTGATCGTTCAGGGCGCGGGTTATACCATCGTCGGGATCATGCCGAAGGATTTCCAGACCGCCAACATCGACGTGTGGATTCCCGCGCAAACTCCGCCTTTCCTGATGCGGATCCGCGAAGCCCGCTTCTATTCCGGTGTAGGGCGCATGAAGCCCGGTGTGAGCATCGCGCAGGCGCACGACGACCTGGCCCGCGTCCAGCGGCAACTGGGCGAGCAGTTTCCCCAGACGGACAAGGGCTGGTCCGCCCTGGTGCGCAGCCTGAAAGAAGTCCGCGTCGGGGACTACCGCAAGACTCTGTTGTTTGTCTTCGGCGCGGTGGCCATGCTGCTGCTCATCGCCGTGGCCAACATCGCCGGCCTGATGCTGACGCAACTTCAGCAGCGCGAACGCGAGATGGCCATCCGCAGTTCGATCGGCGCGACCCGTACGCAGATCCTGGGAGCCGTGATGCGCGAGATCCTGCTAATGGCCGCCGCGGGAGTTGCGCTGGGCTGCGCGCTGGCCGTCTGGCTGGTGGAGGCGGCAGGGAAGATGTTCCCTACGCTGCTTGCGCCCGGCGGATTCCAATTGGGATGGCGCGCGCTGGCCTTCGCGGCGGCGGCTGGCGTCGGAGCAGCTACATTGTGCGGCCTTCTGCCGGCATGGCAGGCGACCCGCGCGAATCTCTCCGCCATCCTGGCGCAGGCCGGACGCGGTGGCTCGGGCGGCCGTCACCAATGGCAGCGTGGGCTGGTTGCCGGGCAGGTGGCCCTGACCGTGCTCCTGCTGGCCAGCGCGGGACTCATGCTGCGCAGCTACTATAATCTCGCGCATGTGGATCTGGGTTTCGATCCCAGCCGGACGGTCACATTCCACATGGGCGCCGCATGGAACGAAGACCGCACGCGCATCGGGCAGATGCAGGAGGCCCTGGTCGACCAACTCGAGCGCACTCCCGGCGTGGAGGCCACCGGTTTCGCCAACTTCCTGCCGGCGTCCGCCGCTACGCTGCGTTATCAGGTCGCGCTGGTGGAGACGGCCCGCACCGAGGAGACCGGCAAAATCAACACGGGCGAACGCAGTATTAGCCGGGGCTATCTGAAGGCGATGGGCGCGCCCCTGGTGGCCGGCACGGACTGCCCAGACCTCCGCACACTCTCCGCGCCTCCGCCCAAGGCCCTTGTGAACAGGCGCTTCGTGGAGTTGTTCGCCAAGGGACACAACCTGGTCGGTCAACACATCCGGTTCCTGCAGGATCTGGTTACGCCGGACGCACAGGCCATGGAAATCGTCGGCGTTGCCGGCGACCTGCGCGAGGATGCTTTGAATGTAGCGCCGGGACCTTATCTCTACGTTTGCATCGCGCCCGGCGGCTGGCCCGATCCGGAATACGTGGTGCGGGCGCAAGGCAGTCCCGGCACGCTGGAGCAGGCCATCCGCCCGATCGCGCATCAGATCGATCCCACGCGTGCGGTTTTCGGCGTGAAGACGGTGCCCGAAGTGCTGAACGAATCGCTGGACGAGCCGCGCTTGAAGAGCCGCGTGGTGACCGTGTTCGCCTTGGCGGCGATGCTGCTCGCCGCAGTCGGTCTTTACAGCCTGGTGGCGCTGGTGGTGACGGCGCGCACCCGGGAAATTGGAGTGCGCATGACGCTGGGCGCCGAGCCGCGCCAGATCGTGGGACAACTGATGGCTGGCGTCGGGCGGCTGCTGGCGATTGGCGCAGCGGCCGGCCTCCTGATGACCTGGATGGCCGACCGCCTGCTGCGCGCGCTGTTGTTCGGCGTGAACGCCACGGACTCGGCGACGCTGGCGGGCGCGCTTCTCACGCTCGCGATGGTTGCAGCCGTGGCGGTCTTTGTGCCGGCCCGCCGCGCCGCGCGTATCGATCCGCTGGCCGCCATCCGCGGCGAGTAGTGTGTGCCAAAGCGCGCTCTAAGCACAGACTAAAGTCTGTGCCACCGCTTATCAATGACTTAGCGGCAGATGGTGGCACAGGCTTCAGCCTGTGAGGGCCTTTTTCAGCATCCCTGCTAGATGCTAGAGAATATTGACCGCGCGAGCCGCCACCAACGCCAGTGTGCTCAGCGATATGGTGGACTGCACCATCATCATGCCCTTGGCCCATCGCGACAGAACCGGAACATCCGTAGGAGAAAACGCGGTGCTGGTATTGAAGGCCAGGAACAGGTAGTCCACAAAGCCCGGCATCCAGTCGCGGTCGCCCAGCGACATCTGCGGGAACAGGAACGCGCCTTCGGTGTGTTCGCCGCGCAGATCGCGCTGGTTGGGACCACCGGCATCCAGCCGCCAGTACCAGGAGGCGAACACCAGGATATTCGAAATCCACAACGCGACCGCCGAGCGCAGCAGGTCGCGCGGCTTTTCGGTGTGATCCAGCAGGGCGGCGATGAGCAGCACCAGCGCGCCAATCATGGCGGCCGTGATCAGGCCCAACATCGTGTATCCCACGATTTGATTGAGCCGAAGTTTTCGCTGCCGGTGTAAGACCATGCCCACCATGGAAAGGGGCGCCACCAGCGCCAGCGCCAGCCACCCCGGTCCGGGACTCAGAGCCTCCGGCAAAGCCCAATACAGCCCTCCCACGGACAACACGGCCATGATCGCGGGCCAGCGCGGTTCTACGTGCGGCGCGGGTGTCTCGGACATATACCTATTGTGCCGCAGGTTTCGTTCATTCGCCGGGAATGGACCACCCCTCGCCGCACTGGAACACCTTGAAGCGCTGCGCCGGATGCCGCTCCAGCAGGTGCTCGACGAAGCGGTCCGCCTCCACCGCGCAGCCCGGAAACATGTCGTAGTGCATGGGCACAAGCCACTCCGCGCCGATCTGCTCGGCCAATTGAGCCGCCTCGGGGATTTTGAAGTTCTTCTTCCCGCCGATCGGCAACAGCGCCACCGTCACGTTGTACGGGCGCAGGCGCTCCACCAGCCGGTCGTAGGGCACGCCGTCGCCCGCGTGATAGATCGTGTAAGGCCCGAAGCGCACCAGGTAGCCGAGATACGGATACCCTCCCAGCGGCGTCCAATCGAGTTGGTCGTGCGCGGACGGCACGGCGTAGATGCGGTCGTCCAGAAACTCTACCCGCAGGTCGGAGTTAGTGGTGACCATGCGCTGATATGCGATGCCCAGCGCGTGCGCATGCGCCGCCGCGCTGGTGGGCATCACCACCTTGGCGCGGCGCGACGCGGCCAGGATCGCGGGCACTGTGCCCGGGTCCATGTGGCCCGCGTGCGCGTGCGTGCATAGCAGTAGCCCCGCATGGGTGACATCCTCGCCGGCGAACGGTGGCGCCACCAGACGGTCCGCCCGTGCGCGGGAAAGCAGCGGGTCGACGTAGACGATGGCGTGGCGATACTTCAGCGCAAAGCCGCTATGTCCCAGCCACCATAAGCGCGGCGTCGGACAGAGCGCGTCCGCGATCTCGTCGAGCAGTTCCCGCCCGCCATGCACTGGTTGGATCACTCAAGGTATTGTATCTCCGCAAGAGGAGGCCAAAGCCCCGAGAGGCTCGCTTCGCGCGCCGGTGCTGGGTTCTGGGTGTCAGCTGACCTGCGCAGGTTCTGCGCGATTGGGCGCGACTGGGCGGACTTATGCATCACGGGCGGCGCGATCCGGTCGGGCAGCTTTGTCGAGCGATTAAATTGTGGGGCGGTCCCCCTGGACCGCTGCCGACGCCCTCGTCGGCTGTAGCTGCTGTCCAAAGCCTTGGTTAGCGGCGGAAAGCTAGCGGATTCAGTCCGCTTGCCGCGAGATCGCCGGGCTTCAAGCCCGGCATCCACCTTTCCAGATCGCGCTTCCGGTTGAAGTTGTCGGGCTGAGTCACCCTGGCTCCATCGGCGTACCAGATCACGGTCATCACTTCCCGCGTGCGAAGCGTGTCATTGGCGGGTGCACCGTGCAAAGTCCATCCGTAGTGGAAGGTGGCATCGCCTGCCTTCATCGCCACTCCAGGAGCGATCTTGTAGCCGCGACTCTGAATGTACTCCTCGAACCTTTGCTCTGAGTAGTCGCTGATGGGCAGGTCACCGAGGTAACCGTCTCGGTGCGATCCCGAGGCAAACCGCATGGTGCCCATCTCGGGAGTCACATTTACCAGCGGCATCCACATGGTGACGGTGTTGTCGGTGTCCAGCGGCCAGTAGTGCTGGTCCTGGTGCCACGGGGTGATTCCGCCGCCCGGCTCCTTGAGCAGAGCCTGATCGTGATAGATGCGGACCCCATCGACGCCGAGCAGATCGGCCGCGATTTTGGCAAATCGGCCTGCCAGGACGAATCGGCGTGCGTCTTCGTCCTTGGACCACAGGTTCATTCCCTTCAAGAATGCTTTGCCGTATGTGTCGCGATTCTCGAGGGGGGTCCGTTCCGCTCCGAACTGCTCGCGGGCCGCGAGGATGACACCGCGGTAGGCCGCCACTTCTTCCGAAGAGGCGACGCCTCGCAGCAGGATGTGGCCCTTGCGTTGGAACTCAGTTATTTGCTCGACCGGGACAGCGTAACCAGCCGTAAGCTCCGGCAGTGTTGCGACGCTCATTTGGTTATCTCCTCTACGTTGAACAATTCCGCTCCGGACGCGGCCTCCACCGGATAGATCTCGGCACGCACCTGGGTCGCGCCGCGATAGGCGTCCCCAACGGCGGCGCGGAAGGCATCCGCCGATGCGGCATCCACTAGGGCGACCATGCAACCTCCGAATCCCGCACCCGCCTGCCGTGCGCCGATCACTCCCGGCGCGGTGAGCATCGCCTCCATCATAGCCTCCATCGCCGGAGAGCAGATCTCGTAAAGATCCCGCGCGCCCGCGAACGACTCTGCGCAGAGGCGGGCTACGGCCGGCCGGTCGCCCGCTCGGAGCGCCCCGGCCAGTGACTCAGCGCGCGCGCTTTCGGCGACAATGAATGCGCACCGCCGCGCGGTCCGCTCCGGAAGTTCGGGCCTTCTCGCCGCCAGCATCTCCGGCGTCACATCGCGCAGAGCGCTCACGCCCAACGCGGCTGCGCCCTGTTCGCATTCGGCCCGACGCTGCGCGTATTCACCGCCCGACAGCCTGCGTGGGCTCATGGTGTTGCACACCACGACGCGAATGCCATCGGCAATCCGCACGGCGTGCGTGGAGAGGTCCCGGCAATCCAGCAGCAACGCGCACCCCCGGCGCCCCAGGCACGACGAATACTGATCCAGAATGCCGCACTTCACCCCAACAAACTCGTTCTCGGCCTTCTGGCACAACAGCGCTTTCCGCTCCGGTGTCAGGCTCCAGCCGCCTAACCCTGCGAACACCGTGGTCAGCGCGCACTCCAACGCCGCCGACGAACTTAGCCCGCTCTCCATGGGGACGGTGCTGTGGACGATCGCGTCGCAGCCGGTGAGCGCGAACCCTTCACTTTGCAGGATCGCGGCGACGCCACGCACGTAGTTGCACCACCTGGATTCGGCGATCGATGCGATCCTATCGAGCCGGAATTCGTCGGAAGCATCGAGGTTCATCGAATGCACGCGCACGATCCCGTCGTCCGTGCGGCGCGCGGCGATCCACGTATCTCTGTCGATCGGCAGCGTCAGCACGAAGCCCAGGTTATAGTCCGTGTGGCTACCCATCAAATCCACGCGGCCCGGCGCGCGCGCCCACAGTTCGGGTTCGCTCGCGAATTTCTCGCGAAAGCGCGCCGCGACGGTTTCGGCGCGGTTAACGGCCGCTTTGGTCGAAGGCATCGAGCATCGCCTCCACATTTCGCGCGGGAATGTCAGACTGCATCCGGTGCGAAGCCCCCAGCACGAGGCCGGTACCGTCCGGCGCCAGCGTTCGGGCGCACGCAAGGGCCGCGGCGCGCACTTCCTCGACGGTGCCACCTGGCAGAACTCCCTGCGTGGAAATTCCGCCGTAGAAACTCAGCTTCGCGCCATACTCTTTGTGGAGCCAGGCGTGGCCCAGTACCTCCGGCTGCACTGGATTCAGGGTGGTCATGCCGATCTCAACCAAGTCCGGCAGAATCGCCCGGATATCGCCGTCGGAATGCAGAATCACCGGAAGCTTCGCGTCCCCAAACACCGCAAACAGCCTCGCCAGGCGCGGCTTGATCAGCCTGCGCCACAGCTTGGGGGAGAACAGCATGGCGCGCTGGGCTCCGTAATCGTCGCCGAAATAGCCGCCGGCGACTCCCGCGGCGACGAATCTCCTCGCCAGATTTGCCTGGATCTCCGCGATGCGGTCCAGAAGTTCTTCCACCCACTCGGTGCGTTCCACCATATCCATGAGCAGGGCATCGAATCCGCGCAGCGACCAGGCGCGTTCGAAGAGACACATTCCGAGATTGGGCGCAATGAAGTTGCTTTCGCCATCCCGGCGAATCGCGCGCTCGGCCTCGCCGAGAATCGCCGCATCGTTCGGATCGGGCCATGGATAGCGCTCCAGGTCGAGCGAATCTTTCAGCGGCGAGAATGCATGCCAGTAACCTTCGGTGCGGGTGTCCCACCCGGCGCCCCACCAGTCGAATTCGATCGACCCATCCGCATTGGTGCGGCGGAGGTGGTCGATGTCCACGCGCAACAAGTGATTCCCCAGCCGTTGGGGCAGCTCCGCCTCGGCGATTCCGAAATGCGCGGACAGCAGGCATCCCATTTTCCCCGTGTAGTTGGATTGGGTAGGGAGGCGGTCGACCGGCTCACGACGGAGCGCGCGCAGCATGCGTTCCTTCTTGGACAACCTGTCTGGCGCGGCGCCGCGTTCAGAGACCATAGCTGGATGCACGGAATTCGGTCCCATGCTGCTCCATCATTTCTTCGACCAGGTTGCCTTCCTCGGCGGGCAATGAATCCAGTTCTCTCTCGATACGATCCAACCACTGCGCTTCCTTGACCCGCAGGGTGAGTTGCTGGCGTTGAACGCCCACCCGCAGGATCCCAACCGCGGCCCGGCCCGCGGCGATGGTCTGGTTGTAGTGGTCCTTTTCGGAAGCAATCGCGCGCGCGATGGTCATGGTCGCCTCCGGCGAGAGCACGGCGGCTTGCGGACTAAGCCACTCGTCGGACTCAGTCAGCCAGTTCCGCAAGCGGAGAGCATCGCCTTTGTCCGACGCGACGTTCATCAGACGGCAATCGTACGCGAGCACTTCCGTAAAAACCTCAGGCGCAATGCCGGACAACAACCGCACGTTTTGCACCGATTCGTTGCTCCATAGATCGCACATGGCAGCCGCGATATTGCCCATCGGGCTGAAGTGCGCGCAAGCAGCCGACTTGCCTTCCATGGAGATGGGGCAGCCGGTGATGGCTTTGATAATGGGCCCTTCGTAGGCGCAGTCCTTCGACGGTCCCACCGCGCCGTGTTCGAAGGCGGCGAGGCTGCGCACGGCGCTCATCGCCCGCACTACCGCGGCCAGCACTTCCGGCAACATGCGTTGATGCGCTAGTTGCATCGCCGTATTGGCGAAACCACAGGCGCTGTCTCCGGCCGGGATCGAACCGCCGCTCTCCGCGCACATGACCGAGATCTGGTCCCACAGCCATCCGGTGTCGCGTGGAGCCAGCACGGCTAGGGCGAATACCATGGCTCGTATGTCGCCGTACATCAGCCCAGGGTCATGCAGTTCCTTTCCGCCGATGGATTCGATGGAGACGAGATGAGCGCCAGCCTCGATGCACAGTTCGAGCGAGCGCTTCACAGACTCCCAAGGGGCGCCGCTACGAAGCGACGGGGGCTTGCCCTGGTCGCGAACGTCGGTGGGAGTGACACGCAGCGCACAGCGCAGGCCGTGCTTCTCATGCGCCCGGCGCAGGTGGCTCTCGATCAGGCGTGTCACCTCCGCTCCCCACTCCGGAGTCAGAGTCATGGCAGGCAGCAGTTCGAATTCTAAAACGATCCCCGGAACCCGCAGGGAGATGGCGCGCTCCAGAATCCTGGTTGCCATTTCCTCGTACTGCGCGAGCACCTGCGTCCAGGTGGCCTTTTCCACGCTGATCGTGGGAAGCGTGAAGTTGACCTCCGGGAAAACATGGCCGGCGCCGATGGTCAGGTCAAATCCGCACGCGAGCGGCCTCTTGGCGCGTCCGAACACGAGTTCGGACGCACTCTCGTAGGCTAGACGAGGCGCCTCGCGCGCCGTGATTGCCGCCTTGCCGTCTTCGTTCAGGGTTGCTTCATCCAATGGTTTCGAATTGCTCATGCGACTTACCAGAAAATCACATTCAACCAGACTAAAATAGCTGCCACCACCGCCGCAGCGAAGATTGGCCGGCGATAAAAGGGAGCGGCTTCGTCGGAAGGCAGCACGGACAATCCGTATACCAGACCCTGCAGTTCCGAAGCCGGCTTGGGCTTGGTCACCAGGCTGACCGCAATCGTGACGATCACACATACCAGCCAGGACCAGATGAACCGGTACAGGTTCTCGGCCATCGGCTTGGCGTCCGCGGACAAGGCCAGAATCGCCAGCGCCTGGGGATGGAACTTCACCAACAGCCAGAGCAGGACGGACGATAGCGTTCCGCAGAACAATCCCCAGAATCCTCCGGCGGGAGTGGCGCGCTTCCACAGCATCCCGATGATCACCGTGCCGAACAGGGGGATGATGACGAAACCGAACACGGCCTGGACGTAATCCATGATGCTGGCGAATTGCATGACCAGATACGCCGCGCCGATGCTCGCCGCGAGCCCGATGACCGTGCACCAGCGCCCGATACTGAGGCACTTCGCGTCGCCGGCTATGCGGTTCAATACCGGGCGGTAAATATCGTAGGTCCACACCGTGGCGAAGGCGCTGATGTTCCCCGCCATCCCGGACATAAAGCCGGCGATGAGAGCGGTTACGCCGATGCCCAGGAAACCCGGGCCGAGATAGCGCGCCATCATGAGCGGCATCACTTCGTTAAAGCTGTGTCCACCGGTTGCGAGCGCCTCCGTCTCTCCAGTCAGTTTCATCGGCAGCACGGCCAGGCCTAGCAGACCGGGCAGGATGACGATGGCCGGCAAGAACATTTTGAATGCTGCGCCGATGGTGGTCGCGATCTTCGCCGACCTCAAATCCCGCGCAGCCATCACGCGCTGGACAACCAGGAAGTCGGTGGTCCAGTAGCCGAAAGCGCCGATGAAGCCCAGGCCGAAGACGATGCCGGTCCAGTGTACGCCCATGGGGTTGTGCGCGGCCGCGCCCATATTCCGCCACATGTGCGTATAGTCGCCGGCGGGCGCGCGCGCGGCGATGCGCGCCAGCATGCCATGCCACCCGCCTGTCTCGATCAGGCCGAGAATGGGGATGGCAGCGGTTCCCACCCAGATCAAAACGAATTGCACGACTTCGTTGACGATGGCGGAAAGCAGGCCGCCGAGCGCGACATAAACGCCTACGGTTACGGTGGAAACCAAAATGCTGAAATTGATATCCCAACCGAGAATGACCTTCATCACCACGGCCATGGAATACATGTTGATGCCGCTCATCAGAATAGTCATGACGGCGAAAGACAAAGCGGAAAGCAGGCGCGCGCCCTCGCCGTAGCGCAGCTTGAGATATCCGGGCACGGAGTGCGCCTTGGATACGTAGTAGAACGGGATCATCACCATTCCGAGGAAGAGCATGGCGGGGACCGCGCCGATCCAATACCAGTGTGCGGCCAGCATGCCGTACTGATAAGCGGAGGCCGACCAGCCCAGCAGTTCCAGCGTGCCCAGGTTCGCGGCGACGAAGCTCAGTCCGGCGACCCAGGAGCCTACGCCCTTACCCGCGAAGAAGAAGTCTTTGCTGGCGTGGACGCGGCGCTTCAGGTAGACGCCGATGCCTAACACCAGCGCGAAGTATAGACAGATGACCAGGATGTCGGCCGGGGCCAGGGTGAGCAGCCGCGACGGCCTGCCGGTTTGCGCGGCGGTGAGGTCGGCATGCGCGGCGGCGCCGATGGCGAGGACGCGGACGGCCTGCCATGCGACGCCGTGGCGGGCGGGGTGGGAGGGGCTCAAAGATTCTCTCCGGCAAGTAGAAAAACGTTTCGCACTGATAACGTTATCATTTTTGGCGGCGACTGAGCCTGACCAGGAACAATGGCGACCGGCGCCAGGCCTAGTGTTACGGCGGCGGTCATCTCGCGGATGAACGCCACCTCGTCCGCGCGATACGGCTTGCCGTCACAGAGGTTCGGCCGCGGGTTAGGAGGAGCCGGATGATGGGATCATGGATGAAATCAGATCGACGAAATCCGGTACGGTCTTGCCCAAAATCTTCAAAAGCTCCGGCACACTGCGGCCTCGATCGGCGGCCTGTGCCCGGAGCTTTGCCATAACGACAGCCGGGTCTTGATGGTAGAGCATACTAAGGAATGGCGCGGGATGGAGGGCAACGACTCCCCATGGCTCAAGATGCACTTTTTGGAAGTGCCGGAGGTTCAGGGTCACGATGGTGGAGGCCCCGCAGGCAACCGCCGCGGCCAGAACGTGCCGGTCTTTCTCGTCGTTTGTCATACGGGAAACCAGTGGTCCATGGCCAGTCACCCATGCATCGCCGAAGTGCGAGAGCAGCTCGCTCTGAAGATAGGAAGTGAGCGCGGCGGGCCATCCCAACTTAGATTCCAGCGTGCGGACGGTTTCCGCCATGATCTCCGTCGATCATCTCGGCTCGTAGAGCGGCGGAAACTCTGCGAGGCGGAGCATCGTGTCGCAGAGAGAGAAGTTGACAAGAATGCAAGCGTCAAGGACAACCAGTGGCCCGGCGCTCATCCCTGGCTTGGCACCAGCACGCGCTCGTAGAGTCCGGCAGCATCCACGGCCTGGCCAATTCTGCGAAGCGCGTTAAGGCGGCGTTCACTGCGTTGGCGCTGATCGAGGAAGCATTGAACCGCGGCTTCGAAGAACTGGTTCATATCCTGGTACTGGCCGGCGGTCAATTCGTCCTTGACCCGCTTTTCGATCTCAGGGGACAGGTTCACGTTCATTGGCCGTTTCTCGTTCCTTAATTTTACGACAACACGCGCAGGGCAGGCCAGTGTCCGACGTGGCAGTGGGCTTGCACAAGGTCTAGTGTGCGCCAACAGTCATCTCGCGGATGAACGCCACCTCGTCCGCGCGATACGGCGTACCGTCGAGGCGGAAGATCTCGTGATGCCACATCGCCGGCTGCCGGTCGGTATACGGCTTCTGCCACGAATCCCAGGGCAGGTTAGTCTGCGTCTTGCCCGCCACCAACCCCCAGTTGATGGCTGCGACCCTAAACTTCTTCGCTACCGGAAGAATCCCCTGGAAGGTGCTGCCGTTGCCTCGCGCCATATACTCGGTACACAGAATCGGCCGATGGTATTGCTCGAGCCATTGCACGTGCTTCTCGAAGTCGGCCGGCTCGTTGTAGTTGTGGAACGACACGACGTCGGACGAGAAAATCTGGATCTTTTCGATCGGGCTCAATTTCTCCGGCGAGGACCAGTCGCCCTGCCAGACGCCGCTGGTCAACGGCTGGGAGGGCCGCGCCTCCCGAGCCCACGCGTAGGCCTTCGGAAGCAGTTTCAGAACCAGTTGGATCTTGTTGGGAGGCTCGAGCTTTCCGTAGCTGGAGTCGTTGGTGTTATCGGGCTCGTTCCAGATGTCCCAGGCGAGTACGCGATCGTCGTTCGCAAAAGCGGCAATCACGCCTTTCACGTAGGCTTCGAGCCGCGGATACTGAGCAGGATCGGCCAGCGCCTTCGCTCCGGGGCTTTGCACCCAGCCGGAATTGTGAATGCCAGGCCGCGGCGCGGGCTGTTTCCCGAGTTTGGGGTTTGGGTCCCAGCAGGAATCGAACAGCACCAGGACGGGACGGATTTTGTGTTTGGCTGCGATCCGGAGGAATTGGTCGATGCGCTGTTTGAAGCCGGCGGAGTCCTGCGCCCAAAGAAGGTCGTGCAGAAACACGCGCATGGTGTGCATGCCAATTCCCTCGGCCCAGCCGAGTTCCTTGTCGATCTCGTTGGGATCGAACGTGGCGGCCTGCCACATCTCGAGTTCGTTGATGGCATTCGCCGGGATGTAGTTGGCGCCGACGAGCCAGGGCTGCCGGGCGTACCAGTCGCGAGCTTTCTGTTCCGGCCAGGGCGTGCCTTGCGCGGCGGCCAGGCCTGCGGCCAGACAAGCGAGAACGGCGGTCCTTGCGATGAGACGGGATCTATATCTTCCGGTGGGCGACATGGGTGTTCCTTGAGATGAAAGATTATTCTACTGCGTCGGACCGGGGGGCCGACGCGGGCGAGGGCGCCCGCCCCACCTAGCCGCAAACATTAAAGACCATCCCAGGTGTGCGGCCAGGCTTACTGGGCTAAGCGGTTCAGCGTCAGGAATGTTACGCGCTTCTGCGATTCCGTCTTGGCCAGCGGCGAGTAGTAATACCAGAAGGTGGCTTTCACCTGGGTCTGGCTGCCTTTAGGAATCTGGAACAGGAATGTTTCGGTGCGCTTTTCGCCTGGCGCCAGGCGCGTGTCCGACACCAGTTTGGCGGCCTTCAAGAAAACGAAATGCTCGCGCATCAGGACCGTGCCGTGTTGGTCGGCGGAATCGGCGCGCAACTCCATCACCAACTGGCGCAGCGGAGAGCCGGTGGGGAAGTAGTGGCCCGCGGTCTCGTTGGCGATGTCCACGGTGACGCGCAACTGGCCGCCTTCGCGCGTAGTATTGAGCTGCGCTCTGATGGCCTTATTGAGTTGCTCGAGCGAATGGCTGCCGGGCATCTGGTGGAGGTTGATCTTGGCCGTGGCCAGGCGCGCCACCTTCGGATCCACCACGTCCCCTTCCACGCGCGACATATGACAGAACTGGCACTGTTTGCCTTCCTTCCAATAGCGGCTGGCCTTCCACTCAGAATAAGTGGTCAGCACGGGAAAGCCGGCGGCATTCTTATATTCATGGCAGGTGGCGCAAAGCGCGGAAGAGGTGTGGACGGCCGAATAGGCGGTCTGATGCGCCTTGGAGACGGCATCGCTGAGGGGGCCGGTCTTCACCGCGCCGAAGACCAGCGTGGCTTTGGGATTGCGCCCCTCGAAGGAGACGTCCCGGATGGAATGGCAGTAGTCGCAGGTGACTCCTTCCCAGCTCACTTTGCGGGCCAAGCCGATGTCGCCGATTTGAGCCGCGATCGGGGAATGGCAATTCAGGCAAACCATGCGGCCGGCCGGTCCGAAATCCGCGGCAGCCATCTCCAGCACATCCTGAAACAGGCGGCTTTCCATGGCTTGCGAATGCGTGGAGGTCTTCCAGGATTCGTGGATGGAACGGTGGCAACGGCCGCATACCTCGGCGCTGCCGGGGGACTCCAGGGTTCCGGCGCTCCCGAACGCCAGCGACATAGCTAGCGGCATAGCCGGCGTCAAAGCCAAGATGGCCTGCAAAAGCATGACTTACCTCCCGGCGGGCTTAGGGACCGCTGGAGCCTTGGACTCCAGGGAGCGGATGGCCATCCACAGCCCGACCATTGTAATCACGATCGTTAGCAGCGACAGCGCCAGCCCAACGCGGCGCGAGTCGCGATCCTGTAAGGCTTTCTCTCCGGCGCGGCGGGTCTCGGCCGCCACGGCCAGACCTTCGTTGACGGGCTTGGCCACGGCCGCGACTTGGAATTCATGCATGGCTACGAGCGCTTTCACCTGCGCCTGGCGGCCATCCATCTGGCGCAGGATCGGCTCGGAAACTTCCATGCCGGAATCGTGCGCGCGGTTGAGCACGGCGTCGGACTGGGTGAGGGCGGTGTCGAGCTTGGTCAGGAGGCCCGCCATCTGGGCCGCGGCCGCTCCTCCGGCGGAGGTGGCGTCGTGGCATTGCGCGCAAACCGCACCGGTTCCGGCCAGCATCCCGATGTTCGGTTGGCGGATGCCGTGATTGCTGTGACAGATGGTGCAGCCGCCCCCGCCCATGGCGGCGAATACGGGCTTATGCGGGCTCTTGTTGTACATCTCCTCGAACAGGACATGGCAGGTGCCGCAGACCTCCGCCACCGACGCGACCTGCGGGGGAGCGGCTCCGTGGTTGCCGTGGCAGGAGGCGCAATTCGGCGCGGACAGGTCGCCGCGCTTGGAGAGAGCTTCCCAGTGCACGCTGGTGCGATATTCCGCGAACTGGTTCGTCGCGATCTTGTACGGCTGCATGTGGGCGGCGTCGGCGTGACAGCGCGCGCAGGTTTCCGGCAGCTTCAGCGGATGCACGGGCGACAGTGGATCCTTTACCTCGCGGATGTTGTGCACGCTGTGGCAGTCCACGCAGTTGGCCACGGCGGTGTCGCCGGTGGCCAGGCGCTTGCCGTGAACGCTGGTCAGATACAGCGCCAACTGGTCCACGCGCTGTTGGGGCTTGAAGCGGTGCATCAGGGCGGCGTCACTGTGGCAGCGGGCGCAGAGCGCTGGCACGGCGGTGCGGGCAACATGGCCCTTGAAGCCTTTGGCAGGGTTCATGGCGGCTTCCGGATCGTCGGCGTTGCGATCGCCGCCGTGGCAATCGGCGCAACTGAATCCGTGGCGCGCGTGGATGTCGTTGGCGTAATCGGTGACGGGGGCTTTGAGGGTGCCGTCCATGTTGGCGTGGCACTCCATGCAAGAGTCCTTGGCAGCGGCAAGGGGGGCGAGGGCCAAAAGCACTTGAAAGGCGGCTGCGGCCAGGATTGGCCACCCTCCAATAGCGTGTCTCATCGGAAGTACCCCAAGAGCGAGAAAGTGACCAGGTAGGCCAGCAGGGCCACCCCCGCACCCGTCACCCATCGCGTTCGCACGGCGCCTTTGGAATTGCTGGCCCAGAAGGGCAACAGCACCCACCAAGCCGCCAGCAGGGCGAAACCCATCAAGCCCAGTAGTTCCCCTTCGACTCGCCAAACATGGCTGGGGATGAGCTTCAAGGTGTAGAAGGGCGCCAGGAAATACCACTCGGGGCGGATCCCGGCGGGCGCGGGCGCGAACGGGTCGGCCTTCTCGCCCAGTTCCCAGGGGAACAGCGCCGCCAACGACCCCAGCACGGCCAGCGCGGCATACCAAGCCATCAACTCGCGCAAGAAGAAGTTGGGGAAGAAATTCATTTGGGAGAGCTTCTTGCCCTCGCTCCACGGCGGCGAGCTCATGCCATGGCGCTGCACCAGTCCCAGGTGCACTACCAGCAGCAACGTGGTCAAGCCAGGCAGCACGGCCACGTGGAAACCGAAGAAGCGGGTGAGCGTGGCGCCGCCCACATCGGCGCCGCCGCGCAGGAAGCGCGCCACCTGATGACCGGCTATGGGCACGCTGGCCGCCATGTCGGTCCCCACCTTGGTGGCGAAGTAGGAAACCTTGTTCCAGGGCAGCAGGTATCCGCTGAAGCCGAAGCCCAGGGCCAGCCCCAGCAGCACCAGGCCGCTGAGCCAGGTGATCTCGCGCGGCCGGCGATACGAATGCAGAAACACCACGCTGAACATGTGAATGAACGCGGTGAAGATCATCAGGTTGGCGGACCAGCTATGAATGGAGCGCACCAGCCAGCCGAATTGCACGCGGGTCATGATGAACTGCACGCTCTCGTAGGCTTCGGTGGGGCTGGGCCGGTAATAGAGCAGCAGCAGCACGCCAGTGAGCACCTGGATGGTGAATAGGAACAGGGTGATGCCGCCGAAATAATACCAGATGGTGGCCGAGTGCAGCGGCACGGTTTTGTGGGCGGCGAACTCGCGCAACGCGCTGAGTCCCAGCCTTTCGTCGAGCCAGCTTCCCAAACCTCCCGGACGTGTGGCGCTTGCCAAGGTCGCTCCTTTCAAGTCCGCTTCGAGATCACCACTTCTTCACCGCGCAGCTTTACGGCGTACTCTTCGAGCGGCGCGGGAGGCGGTCCGGACACCACCTTTCCGTTGAGATCGTAAGAGCCGTTGTGACAGGCGCACCAGATCTGGTGGCGCGCATCGCTGTATTGCACGGTGCAATTCAGATGGGTACAGACGGCGGAGAAAGCGCGCCATTCGGTATCGCTCACGCGCACCAGCAAGGCGGGCTTGCTGCCGAACTTGACGATCTTCCCGGTGTTGGGCTTCAGATCCTGCGTCTTGCCGCCGGATACTTCGTTGACCGAGGCCTCGGGCATGTCGGGCGGATTGATGAACTTGACAGCAGGATAAAGGAAGGAAGCGATAGAGGCTGCAAACCCGCCGCCTAAAAGCCAGCGGATGACCGACCGTCGTTCCTGCTGCATAAGCCGCACCTCCCAGTTACCGGATTCGCGCGGTGGCTCAAGCAACGCAGGGGCCAATGTTAAAAGGGCTTAATTGCATGGGTTCAGATTCTGGCGTTGGGTGAAAGGGCGCAAAGTTGGGCTGCAATGCGCAAGTCCGCTGGGGGTTTGTGGTGGGTCTGCGTAATATTCGTGCTGTCACCCGGGCATACTGGAGCGTTGGGTTTTGGGGGCCGGTGAAGAGGCATTTGGCCGCAGATGGATAACACAAGCTACTGGTGGCGAAGGTCAGACATTCAAGCAAGAAGGTATTTAGATCTTGTGGGGTGGGCATTCTGCGGCCAAGATTGGCCGCCCCACATCGGCCGCGATGGAAAGTGGCACATTTGTCGCCGGAATTGTCACTGTATTGCGAACCTCAATAGTTATTTGTTTGCTGCCCCTTCGAGCGTCCGGCCGGGGTTCGGGCGATCCCCGCTATTCGTATCGCAAAGCCGAAATTGGGTCGATGCGCGAGGCCTTCCATGCGGGTACCAGAGCCGCCAGCGCAGCCACCGCAGCAAGCGCGACCGCCGCGCCCGCGTAGATGGTCAGGTCCGCCCCCTGAATGCCGAACAACTGCGATTCGACATAACGGCTCAGTACAAACGCCGCGCCCAAGCCGATCGCGACTCCCGCCGCTACCATGCGCCCGGCATCCAGCAGCACCATCCGCAACACGGCGGCGGGCAACGCACCCAGCGCCATGCGCACGCCGATCTCGGCGGTACGCCGCGCGACCGCGAAGGCGATCACGCCATAGACTCCGATGGCCGCAAGCAGCGTCGCCAGTATGCCAAACGCACTCGATAAAACAGCCACCAACCTCTCCGTGTAAAGCGCCTCGCGAATCTTCAATTCAACCGGCTGGATCTCCGGAACCGGCAGGCCTGCGTCGGCCTCCCGCACCGCCCGGCGGATGGCCGCCGCCAGGCCGGCCTCGTTCCCCGCGGCGCGGACGTAGAAGACCATGCGCGCCGGCACTTCGCGTTGCGTATAAGGGAAAAAGACCGTGGCGTACACGGGACGCCGCATATTGGTGCGGACGTCCGCCGCGACGCCCACGATTTCCCGGTTCAGCGGCGTCTTGGGACCGCCAAACCCCAAGTGCCTGCCAAGCGGGTTTTGCTTGGGGAAATAGCGCTTGACGAAGGCCTCATTGACGACCACCGGATCCGCAGCCGCGTCGTGATCGTGGAACTCGCGGCCGGCGCGCAAGGGAATCCCCAAGGCACGGAAATAGGCGGGGCTGATGGCTTCAATCCCCGAACTAGCGAAGTCTTTCCCCCCCGCCGCGGAGCCTTCCAACCGAAGGCTCATGCCCCAGCCGGCGCCGGCGTAGGGTCCGCCATCGCCCCCGGCCACCCCGCTTATGCCGGGCAGCGCGGCGAGACGCTCCAGCAGATCGCGATAAAAAGCGTTGGCCGCCGCTCGCCCGGTGCGGATCAGCGTGGCGTCCACGGAGAACATCCACAGGCGCTCGGCGCGAAAGCCGCGGCTGGCGTTGACCAGGTTCGCGGCGCTAGCGCTGAAAAGTCCCGCGCCCACTACCAGCAGAACCGAGAGCGCCACCTGCACCGTGACAAGCACGCGCCGCAATCTTGCGGAACTTCCGCCGGAGAGCACGCTGGAGGCCTGATTCTTGAGCGTTGCGGCGACGTTCGGCTTGGTCGCCTGCAGCGCCGGGATGAGAGCGAACAACAGCGCACAGACCACCGATAGCGCCAAAGTGTAGGCCAGCACCCGAAGGTCGAGCGATCCGGAGACCCAGCCTCCGGCGGCATCGCGCGGCAAGATACGCAGCAGCCCCACCGTACACCAATGCTGCACCAGCAGCCCGGCGGCCGCCCCGGCTATGGCCAGCAGCAGACCCTCCAGCAGCAACTGTTTCACCAGCAATCCGCGCTTGGCTCCCAGTGCCAGCCGGATGGCGATCTCCCGCTGCCGCCCGGTACCGCGCGCTACCAGCAGGCCGGCGACATTCGCGCAGGCGATCAGCAGGACCAGGGCAACCATGATCATCAGGACGGTGAGCGGCTTTTCCCACTTTTCACGGAGTTCGGTGATGCCGCGCGCGGCGGGCAGCAGTGCGAGGCGGTTCTTGAGCAGCGCCTCCCGATCCTTCGGGTCGTGCGGAGCGGCGCCCTGGCGCAGATCGGCTTCGAGGATGGCATGAAATACCACGTCCGTCGCCGCCTGAGCCTTGGCCAGGCTCTCGCCCGGTTTGATGCGGGCGAAGAAGTTGAGCCAGCTATGGGTGCGGTCTTCGAGCACATCCTCGGTCGGGGTAATCGCCCGCTGCATGGCGATGGGCACGAAGACGTCGGGCGAATCGCCCTGCACCAGGCCATTAAAATTGGCGCTCGAAACACCGATCACTACGAAGGGATGACCGTTGATGGCAACCGTTTGGTTCACGACACCGGGATTCGCGCCCAGATGGCTCGACCAGAAACTGTGGCTGAGGACTGCGACGGGATGGGCGCCGGGCGCGCCGTCGTCTTCGGGTGCGATCGTGCGGCCGAGTGTCGCGGAGACTCCCAGGGTGGTGAAGTAATTGCCGGTCGTTAGTTCCGCCTGAGCCGCCTGGGTGCTCCCCTGCCAGGTGATGCGCACCGGCGCTGTGGCGCAAGCCAGAATTCCGGCAAACGCGGGAACGCGATCGCGCAGATCCCGGTACAACGGATAGGGGAAGACCGATTCGGAGTTGCTTGACCAGCTCGATGAGTTCTCGCCGGGGCCCGAGTAGCTGCCGTGCAGCGCAACTAGCCGGTCCGCCACCGGCAGCGAACGAAGGACCACCTGGTCCAGCAGAGAGAAGATGGCGGTATTGGCGCCAATTCCAAGAGCCAGCGATAACACGGCGGCCAAGGTGAAGACCGGACTGCGGCGCAGCGCGCGCACTCCGTGCAGGAGGTCCACCAACATATGTATATGCTATCTAAGTGCTGTGCGGGCGGCCTGAGAGGCCGCTGCAGGCCGGGGGCCTGCCCCACTTAGGAGAGCAGGGCTACGCGGAGCTTTTCGAGTTGGCGGCGGGCGATATCGGCCCAACTGCTGGCGCTATCGATCTTCAGGTAGGCCTTCCAGTGGTGGACGGCCCGCAGCACGTCGCCGCGGCGCTCGCACAGCAGGGCGAGATTGAAGTGCGCGTCGCCATAGCGCGGATTGATGCGGAGGGCGGTCTCGTAACAGAGCTGGGCTTTGGACAGGTCGCCGCGCTCGTCGTAGAGGTTGCCCAGATTGAAATGCGCCAGGGGGTAATTGGGATCGGCTTTCAATGCGCGGGTGTAGTAGTCTTCGGCTTCCTGGAACTGGCGCAGGCGGTAACGAATGGTGCCCAGGTTGACTAGCGCGCCAGCGGCTTGGGGGTTGTACTCGACGGCTTGGAGATAGGCTTCCACAGCCTCTTCGATGGGCGCGCCGGTTTCTTCCAGAAGCAGTCCTTTCTGAAACCAGTTTTCGGAATCGCGTTCCCGCGGGGGCGGAGGCGGCTGGGGCGGCAGGGCTTGCACGCGGGCCAACTCGGATGTATCGAAGTCAAAGAGGATTTGCCCGGTGAGCGCCATCATGTTTTGGCCCGCCACGCGCACGGCGATGTTGCGGCCATCGGAAAAGATCTTGAGTTCGGCCAGGGGATCGCGCACCTCCGAGAGGCGCTGCTTCAAGGAATCCAGGGCGCGGCCGATTTTGCGCAGGGGGATGCGGCGGGCGCGCAGCTCGCCGATAGTGCGGAGGGCGATCAGGTCGCGGAAGGAATAGGTGTCGGCCGCGGGAACCAGGCCCGAACGTTCCCAACTCCGCAACTGCCGCTCGGAGAGATGGAGCATTCGGCAAACCTCGGCACGCTGATATTGATGCTTCGGCGTGGTGGCAGGCACGGGGGGATTTTAGCATGAAGCGGCAAACCCGCGAGGCGTAGCGTGCGATCTCCCTGGTTAGGTTCGGAACTTCCCAGATCCGGGACTTCGCGCCCGTGTCTGCTGGCACATGCGCGGTTTGCGCGTTTTCCGGCAGAGTGAGTGCCCGAGCGCGAACGGAATAACCTATTTTCAAATATTAGGGATTCGGCCAAGCCCCGATCTAAGCCAGGATGTAACCGCCGCATGGTTCATTTGGCGCAAAAGGCTTGGTTTATTCCTGCCTCAATGCCAACGAAGGGTCGACATTGGCCGCCTCCCGCGCGGGAATCCAGGCTGCGCCGGCTCCAACGGAAACGAGGACCAGCACAACACCCGCGAATATGCCAATATTCCATGGGTCCACCCCGTCAGGAAGGATGTCGGTCAGGGGCCGAACCGCCGCGACTGCAAGTAGAAGACCCACAACTACTCCGCACAATAGAATCGCCATGCTGTCACTGATGGCTGTCCAGAGAATTATGGAGCGAGTCGCGCCGACTGCTGCCCGGATCGCCATTTCGCGCGTGCGGAGGCGCGTCGCGTAGGCGACCGAACTGTACAGCCCGGTAAGGACGAGGAGCAATCCGATGCCTGCCAGCGATCCGGCGAAAGCGGCGGCGATTCGCATAGGGAACAGGGCGCCGGCGGCGGCATCGGCCAGCGGGTGGACTTCCACTGCGGCACCGGCATCCACTTTGGCGAGCGCGTTTCGCAGTGGCTGCACCCATTGTGCGCCATTGCCGGCCGTGGAGACGGCCAATTGCGCGAATGAAAACGGAGTGAAGAATACAGCAGGGTGGTCTTCTCCGAGGGTGCGCAGTTTGGCGTCGGCAGCCACGCCGATGACCTCCAAGAGGCGCGGCTCTTCGCGGCCAACGGCGATTTCTTTGCCGACGGGATCGGCATCGCGGAAAAGTCGCCGGGCTAGAGTCTCGTTAAGAATGGCTGGTACGGGCCGGCGCGTGCGATCGGCGATCTCGAAATCACGGCCGCGCAGCATCCGGATTCCCAGAACGCGGCAGAACTGCCCCCCGCCACCCAGTTCGTAGGCGTCGGGGCCGGCGGAAAGCGGGTCGCCGCGGCGGCGCACCGCATGCTGCAGTGGCAACTCGCCCATCAGTGGCAAGGTGCCGATGGACGTGACGCCGGTGATGCCCGGCACTTGTTTGATGAGATCGACGCTGCGATCGCGCAAGACCCACCCGGCTTCCCGCTGGGCCAGTCCCGGAGGCGGGTAGACCTGGACGATCACGGTGGCGGCGACATTGAATCCGGGATTGCTGTCAGCGAGGTGGACGAAACTGCGGGCGAATAGCAGGCCGAGGGTCAACAGCACAACCGAGAACGCCAGTTGCAACGCGACGAAGCCGTTGCGCATATTCCAGCGGCGGATGGAGAACGCCGGCTCGCCCTGTTTCATGGCAAGGCCGAGGTCGGCGTCCGAACCGCGCAGCGCGGGCAGAAGCGACGAGAGGAGCAGGGTCACCACCGCCGCCGCCAGTGCGTAAAGAAAAAGGCCGCCATCGTTCTGGAAATGGAATTCGAATGGAAGATTGTACGCTGACGGCCAGCGGACGTAACTGAGCTGTTGACGTAGCAATGCGTCGAGAGTGAGACCGGCGGCCGCTCCCAGCGCCACCAGCACTGTACCTTCCGCGAGGAGTTGGCGGACGATATGGCTGCGGCCTGCGCCGAGCGCCTTTCGAATGGCAAGTTCGCGCTGCCGGGCAACGACGCGCGCCAGCAGCAGGGCCCCGACATTCAGGCAGGCGATGAGCGTCAACAGGACCGCGGTGCCGAACAGCATGACGAAAAAGATGAAGAAGCGGCGGTCGTCGCCCTCGGCGGCGGTTTGCGCCGCGAGGCCTGCCATGGGGCGGAGCACTGAGAGGCTGCGGGCGAAATCCTCACCGCCGACGTTCCGCGCGGCGGCCATCAGGGCTTCGCGGCTCTGGACGCGCGTGAGACCGTCGCGCAGGCGGCCGAAGGGGTGACAGTGACCGGAATCAGGCGGCGCGATGACGTAGACTTCCGGCGAGACACCGTGGCCCAAGATACTCCGATAATCGCGCGGCAGGACGCCGGTGACGGTGTACAGACGCCCGTTCAGTTTGAGCCCGCGTCCGACGATGTGGGCATCGCTGCCGAGCCGCCTGCGCCAGAAGCCGTAGCTGACCACGGCAACCGGGCTGCCTTCGTCGGTCTGGGTGTAGAGCCGGCCGGCCGAGGGGCCAACGCTGAGGACATCGAAGAAATTGGCGCTGGTGATCATCTGCCAGACGATTTCGCCGTGCGTGCCCGAGTTCCAGTTGATGTCCTTGAGCCCGACGTTGAATGCCAAATCCTGAAATACGCCGGTTTGCCGGAGCTCGCGGTAGCGGGCGTACGGAATGTCGGCTGCAATGCGCGCCAAGCGGTGTGGTTGCCGGGCGCTGAGGTCGTCGAGGATCATCTCGCGGACGATGCTGTAAATCGTGACGTTGAGGCCAATGCCCAGAGCCAAAGAAGAAACCGCAACAGCAGCGAGCGTAGGCGATCTTCGGAGGCCTCGAAGGGCATGGATGAGGTCGGTCAATAGAGGCAGCATCTCGTTTGGAAGACGCAGATCAAGGCGGAAACGAGCAAATATAATTACAAAGTTGCGAGTTCCGATCGGACTTCTGGCGCGCCGGCATCTTGACGCCGCGGTGGCGCCATCCGTGACGTTTGACGGTATTTATAGTCCAATAGAATCATGAACAGGGTCATCGCATCGCTCTTCCTTGTCCCTTGCGCCTTCGCCGGAGATCCTGAATGGCCCGGTTTTCGCGGCCCCTCCTCCAACCCCTCCGCCCTCAACTCCAACCTGCCGGACAAATGGTCGAAAACGTCGAACATCGAATGGACCGCGACCCTCCCCGGCCTGGGCTGGTCTTCTCCGATCGTCGCCGGCAGGAACATCTTCGTCACCACCGTCACAACCGACGGCAAGGCGAAACAGCCGCAAGCAGGCACCGACTATTCCAACGATTACGTTGCCGAACTCATGAAGCAGGGACTTAAAGAAAAGGAGCTTCTGGAGCGCCTGAACGCGCGCGATTTCGAATTCCCTAACGAAGTCTTCCTCCATTACTTCCTCTATTCCATCGATCTCGACTCCGGCAAGATCAACTGGAGGCGCGAATTCCATGCAGGCCACCCTCCCGGGGGCCGTCACCGCAAGAACAGCTTCTGCTCGGAAACCCCTGTCACCGACGGCCAGCGTGTTTACGTCTACATTAATAACCTTGGACTTTTCGCCTATGATCTCGAAGGCAGCAAAGTCTGGGACACCCCTCTCGAAAGCTTTCCGACCATCCTCGATTTCGGTACGGCCTCTTCACCCACTCTGGTCAATGGCCTCGTTATCGTCGTCAACGACAACGAGAAACAGCAGTTCATCGCGGCATTCGAGACAAATACCGGCAAGCAAGTCTGGCGCACAGATCGCTCTATTCACGTACAAGGCTCCGATCGCCAGACCGGCTGGTCGAGTCCCTACATCTGGAAAAACTCCGGGCGCAGCGAAATTGTCACCATTGGTCCTGGCCTCGCGATTAGTTACGACCTCAAAGGCAAAGAACTGTGGCGTCTCGGTGGGATGTCCGCCATGCCAATCCCCAGTCCTTTCGCCTACGGCGGCCTGTTGTATCTCAACGGTGGGACTGCTAAAGCCCTGGCTGCGATCAAACCAGGGGCGCACGGCGACCTCACCACGCCAGCCGGCGCCGATCTGAACGAGTTTGTCGCTTGGATGCAGCCCAAAGCGGGAACTTATCTGCCAACCGAACTGGCCTATGGCGGAGGGCTCTACGTCCTCACCCACAACGGCATCCTCACGCGATTTGACGCTGGCACTGGCGTGCAAACTTACAAGACGCGCATCGGCGAAGGCGGCGATTTCACCTCATCGCCCTGGGGCTACAACGACAAGATTTTTTGTCTGAACGAAGAAGGCCGAACGTTCGTGATCCGCGCTGGCGATAAATACGAATTGCTCGATTCCAACGACCTCGGCGAGATGGCGCTGGCCACCCCAGCCCTCATTGCCGATCGCCTGATCCTGCGCACCGAGAATCACCTCTACTCCATCCGCAACACACCCGGCAGGAGCCCCCGCAGGCCGTCCCGGTGACGGGGTGATTGCCGCCTACAACCACCGAAATGGCGTCTTCCGGCTTCGCGTGCATTCCAGCAACGACAACGGCGGCCGAGGGCGCGCGGATCGCAACCTGGTGGATCGTTATCTCAATCGTCGGTGCGCTAAACGTGTGCCAGTGCGCGGCAGGCAGCCGAGCAGGCTGTCCCACAGCTCGCCGGAATAGGTCCCCAGGTTTGGCGGGAGATCACGATGCCGCAGGTGTCGCCCTGCCGCGCGCTTCCCCCAAGCGGACTCCGGGGGCGCGCACGCCGCTGGTGCCGTACAAGGTTGCGGCCGCGTGATCGTCAACACTACGGCGTTACTCGCGATTAATCTCTGCGGGCACCTGGCCAGGAAGCGGCCATGAAACTCGATAAGCCGGTTCTAGGATTAATCCACGCCTTCTGGATGATAAATTAAGATCCGTGAAGACAACGGAATTACTGCGCTTCAACGGCGCTGTCGAGCGGGATCCCGCCATCGACGCGTGGATGAAAGAGCATGCCGGTGCATTGGGAGCCATCGCGCATCAGTGGTTTGAGGTGATGCGAAAGTGCGGGGACGAAGTCCGGGAGCTTTTGCATGACGGCTATCCGGTTGCATGTTTGGGAAATGCGCCCTTCGGCTATGTCAATGTATTCACCGCGCACGTCAACGTGGGGTTCTTTCACGGCGCATCGCTGTCGGATCCGGCCCGCTTGTTGCAAGGCGCCGGCAAGTTCATGCGCCATGTGAAACTGAGACCGGGAACCGCCGCGGACGCCGCAGCTCTACGCAGGCTCATCGATACGGCGTACTCGGATATAAAGGCGCGCGTCGAAAACGGCTAGCTCAGAGAGACGCCTTGAGAGGCCGACGCGGATATGAACCGCCATTAGTAACGATATGTCGCGCAGCGTTTACCGATGTGCGACGGCGTGTTGATTTTCGCCGTTGGCCGAAAACGGCGTTCGCGTCAGCTCAGAGGCAAACGCATCCAGCCATACGGAACACGCGGCTTAGGAGTCCGCCAATGGGGCGCGTCGGCAGAAGACAACGAAACGGCCAAACCCGAAAAGGGTGCTTCGGCTCCCCGACCTGGAACGGTCGAAAACGAAGTGCTGAACTCGCTCGCGGCGGCGAGTTCTCGGGAATCGTACGGCCCCGCAATCGATGAATTCATCGGCCGGTACCGTTAGCCCGCGGCGTTTAATGGGGCCGCGGCTGGACCGCGTAGCCGGGGTCATCATGGCAATGTGCGTTACTCTAACGTTTGTGAACTGGGTCCAGAGGGCACCCCCACGGGCCTGCCCCACGATTAACCTGGGATCGGCTCCACAAACACGGCGGTGCCGTAGGCCAGCACTTCGGTGACACCGCTCATGATTTCGGTGGCGTCGTAGCGCGCGCCGACCACGGCGTTGGCGCCTATTTCGGCGGCGTGGTTCAACATCAGCTCGAAAGCGTGCTGGCGGGTCTTTTCACAGAGGCTCGACAGCAGCGTGATGTTTCCGCCGACCAGCGTCTGCAGGCCGGCGCCGATGGTGCCGAAGACCGAGCGCGAGCGCACCACGATGCCGCGCACTACACCGAGATTGCGCACGATCTTGTAGCCATCCAGGGTGAAAGCGGTAGTCACCATGTATTCAGGGACGAAAGTGGATCGGGAACTGTCAACTGGATCTGCCATGAGACTATCTTAATCGACAGGGCTTGATTCGCGCGGCGGCATGGGGTGCGCCATAATAGCCTAGGAGCAGTTATGGCGCAGACACCCGCGATCCCACCATCCAGTCCCTTGCCGCCCGCCAGCGCCGAGTATGAAACGGCCATGCATGGCGCGCCCGGCAAATCGCCGCAGGTCCGCCAGTGGAAGATGTTTCGCTCCAGCCAGGGCGAGACGCATCTCGATTTCGGCAAGACCGGACTGATCAGCAAGCCGGGGGCGGGGCAGACGATTCTGCTCGATCATGTAAAGCGGGAGGCTCGTGTGGTGCCGACGCCGCCTCCTGCGCAGGCGCCGCCGCCGTCCGCGCAGGCGCCCGGCGGCGCACCGCACCTGCCAGCGCCACCATCTGCCTTGCTGCACGTGAAAGATCTGGGCAAGCAGACCATCGGCGGGCACGAGGCGGACGGCAAGATGTACACGTTCCAGCCGCCAAAGACTCCGGCGGCACCGGGCGCGCAAGGGCTTCCGGGGTTCAAAGGGCCCAAGCTGGGGGCACTGCCGAAAGAACCCGGATTGCCGAAGCCGCCCATGCCGGGACTGGCGCCACCAGGAGTCGCGGCACCTGCCCTGAAGCCGCCACCGGCGCCAGGCGCGCCGCCTGGGAAGGTCCAAACGCTGGAGGTGTGGACCCACACGACGTTGAAGATTCCGGTGCTCACCAAAGCCAACGGAATGCCCGGGCTGCAGGGCAGCGTATGCAAGGACGCCAAGGGCGGCGAACCGCCGGCGTCCCGGTTTCAGATTCCACCCGGATATAAGCTGATCAAGCCCAAGCCGCCGGCGCTACCCCGTTTGCCCGCGTGAGCAGACCGTTCACGCCAGCGTGGGAGCTGCAAACGGCCCGCGCGCGTTTTCGAGCCGGACGGCCAACTCCAGAATCAGTTCCTCTTCATAAGGCCGGCCTACGAGTTGCACGCCGATCGGCAGCCCTTCGGTGGACATTCCGAACGGGATTACCACAGCCGGCAGGCCCAGCAGATTGAATGGAGTGGCCGGCATCATGGCTTGGAACAGGCCGATCTCTTCGTCATCCACCTTCCAGCGCCGCGTGCGGTGCGGGAACGCGGTCACCCCACAGGGCGGCATCAGAAGTACCTGATACCGTTCCATCTGGCGCAGCAGGGAGGCGCGCATACGGTCGCGCTTGGCCAGGTTCAGCAAGAGCTGCTCCACGCTGGGGGCGGGCTGCTCCAGCGCGCTGGTGAGGAACTCGGTGCCGGTCCAGTGGGCGTCGGCCTCGCGGCCCTGGATCATTTGCCTGGTGAGGGGCGCCGGCAACTGGCCGAAGAAGAACCACCACAGATTCGGCGCGCGCTCCAGGCCCTGCGGCTCAAAAGGCTCCGTGGGGATCATGAGATCGGCGAGGGTTTGCGCCGCACGGTGCACGGTCTGCCGGATCTGCGGATCGACCGGCACACGATAAAATTGTTCGACCAGGCCGACGCGCAAGCCGGCAACGCTCGACGGCTGCAACGGCACCGGCGCGGAGAAGGGATCCTGGTTGTCATATCCAGCCAGCGCGGCGAACAGCAGGCGGAGGTCTTCGGCCGAGCGCGCCAACGGGCCGGCCACCGCCAGCAGGCCGGAGGGATGGCTCATTACCGGGAAGTGGCCGTTGGCCGAGATGCGGCCGGGCGTGGGCTTCAGTCCGGCGATACCGCAGAAGTGCGCTGGAACGCGGATGGAGCCGCCGCCATCGCTGCCGATTCCGCCTGCCGAGCAGAACGAGGCAATGGCCGCCGCCTCGCCACCGCTGGATCCTCCAGGGGTGCGCTCCAGGTTCCACGGATTGTTGGTGCGGCCAGTGATGAAATTGTCCGTTTCGTAATTGGAGAGGAATTCGGGGGTGTTGGTCTTACCCAGGATGATAGCGCCGGCGGCACGCAGGCGGGCGACGGCGGTGGCATCCTGGGCGGCCTTGTGTCCCAGGCGGAAGCGGCTGCCGCACAGCGTGGGCAGGCCGGCGACGTCGAAGCTGTCCTTGATGGTCACCGGGACGCCGTGCAGCAGTCCCAGCGACTCGCCGTGCCGGACAGCGTTTTCAGCGCGCCTGGCGGCCGCGCGGGCCTCTTCCCACTGCACCGAGACGAAAGCGTTGATCCGGGGATTCTGCGCGGCGATTTGAGCCAGGTGGGACTCGACCAGTTCCACGGGCGAAATAACGCGGTCGCGCACCATGCCGGCCATGAGGCACAGCGAACTTTGTGCGGGCATGAAGGCATAGTGTAATCGGGCGCGCGCGCCGAGGTCTGTCGTACAAGCTATAATGCTTGCGGAGGCTGTTATGATGCCGATGCGAGGCACCGGGATCGCGCTGGCGCTGGTTTGGGCGGCGTCCCAGGGGGCGGCCCGCAACAACGCAAGCAACAAGCCGCTCGAAACCCGCGGCGAAAACGAATCGGTGGTGATCACCGCGACGTTGTATGCCAAGCCCGAAGCGGTGAAGGAAGTGCTCGGTTCGGACCTGGGCGGGCACTATATCGTGGTGGCCATCGAAGTGACGCCGCGTTTCGGCAAGGAGGTCGCCGTCACCCGCGACGATTTCGTATTGAAGACGGACAAAGACGGCGAGCGCAGTGGGCCGTTCGCGCCCAGCCAGATCGCGGGGCGTGGGGCCATGGTGGTACGCCAGACGGGCGGCGCGGGCGGCACCGGCATGCACGATAACGACGGGCCCATCGTGGGCGGCTATCCCGGTACGATCGGGGCGCCGCGCAGGATGGGGGGCGATGGCATAGGCGACGCCGGTGCGCCCGCCGGCGCCGAAGCCAAGACGCGCACCGGCTCCCACGAGAAGGAAGATCCCATGCTGGGCGTGCTGAAGCAGAAGGAACTGCCCGAAACAAAAACCGACAAACCTGTTTCGGGGCTGCTGTACTTCCCCATGGAAAAGCAAAAGGCGAAGGATCTGGAACTGCGCTACGCCGCCTCCGGCGACAAGATTACGATGCGGTTCCGCCCCGAGAAATAATGCCAAATGATGCGGATCGTGGACATCGATACGCCCGCCCTGCTGGTGGATCTGGACGTGATGGAGCGCAACCTGCGGCGTGCGGCGGATTACGCCGGGAAGCACGGGCTGCGGCTGCGGCCGCACACCAAGACGCACAAATCGCCGCGCATCGGCCGGCGCCAACTGGAACTGGGTGCGGCGGGACTGACAGTAGCGAAAGTGAGCGAGGCGGAGGTGATGCTGGGCGCCGCGCCGGCAGACCTGCTGGTCGCCTATCCGGTGATCGGACGGGCGAAGCTGGAGCGCCTGATGGCCGTCGCGCGGCGCGCGCGTGTCACGGTGGCGCTCGATAGCGCGGCCGCCGCGCAGCAACTTTCCGAAGCCGCGCAAGCCGCGGGAGTGCAGGTGGGCGTGCTCGCGGAAACCGATGTCGGGCTGGGACGCGTGGGTGTTTCGCCGGGCACCGAGCTGCTGGACCTGACGCGCGGCATCGAACGACTGGCGAGCCTTTCGTTCGAAGGCATCGCGTTCTATCCGGGCCACATCAAGGACAACGGTGCAGCCGGCCGGGAAGCGCTAGGGGCGCTGGGCGGCCTCATTCAGTCGATCCTCGCCGATTTTCGGCGCGAGGGCATCGAGGCGCGCATTGTCAGCGGCGGTTCCACGCCATCGCTTTACCACTCGCATGAATTGGCGGGATTGAACGAGATCCGACCCGGCACCTATGTTTACAACGACTGGAACACGGTCGCGAGCGGCGCCTGCACGCCAGACGAATGCGCGGCCACGCTGCTGGTGACGGTGGTCTCCACGGCGCGGCCTGGCCAGATCATTGTGGATGGCGGCTCGAAGACGTTTTCGTCAGACCGGCTGACGGGATCGGGCGCCGAATCCACCTTCGGCCATGTGGTCGAAGCGCCCGAAGCGGTGTTCCATAAGATGAACGAAGAGCATGGTTACTTGGACGTAAGACAGTGCGGCCGCGAGTTCGAAATCGGAGGGCGCCTGCGCATCATTCCGAACCACATTTGCGTGGCCGTGAATCTGCACGAGCGGGTTTTTGGAATCCGCGATGGAGAGGTGGAAGAGATTTGGGAAGTGGCCGGGAGAGGCAAGCTGCAATAGCCCGCCTTTCCCGCGGCCGATTTACTTTACTTCGCTAACTGTGATGTTGTCGGCGTCGATTTCGCCAACCAGTGTGACCTTTTCGCCGGCGTGCTCGACCACTTTGTCCTGATTCGCGATCTGATAGACCTTACCGTCTGCAGTGACCAGAACGGCTTTGTCGCCCCTCTTAATGCAACTCTTCGCACAACCCGCGTGGCTGTCGGCGGCGACTTTAGCGGCGCCTTGCTTTGTGGTGCAGCCGGCGTCGGAGATGTAGCCACTCCACTCGGCCGCCATGGCGGTCATGGCAAGCGCCGAAACAAATGTGATACCCAGTACAAACTTTCGCATACAACCCTCCTATGGGATGGTGCCAGTCATCTCGACTATACTCCACCCGAGGGATTGTGGGCAAGTTCGCTCGTGTAAACTCCGGGCTCCGCCCGCGGTCGGGGGGGGCTATTGTGATGCAAAAGCACGCTGCGGCGACTGCGTTCGGCCGGCTTAAGTTGGCGAAGGCCGGGCATTCGACATCCAGCGCGCTCCTAGGCTATGATTACGCATGATGCGTTACGCATGGTGCGTAATATGACCAACCCTTTTCAATATGGCGGGATCGTAGAAGGCGGAGCATTCTGCAACCGCAAGAAAGAGCTAGCCGATCTGAGGGCGGGCATGGAAAGCAGCGAAAAGCTCTTCTTGTATTCCGAGAGGCGCCTGGGGAAAACCTCTCTCGTGCAAACGGCGTTGCGTGCACTGCCCAAGAGCGGCTATGCCGCCGCGTACGTCGATTTGTGGCCCACCGATGGCGAAAAGTCGTTTGCCGCGGCGACCGCCGAAGCCATTGCGGCGTCCATGAGCAGCACGGCGGGCCAACTGCTGGAGATCGCAACGCAATTCTTTAGTCTGTTTGCTCCCAGCGTCACTACGGACTCGGAAGGCAAGCCAAAAGTAACCTTCGGCTTTAGCATGAGCGGGCAGGCCGGGCCGGAGATTGCAGAAGTGCTCGCGGCGCCAGCTAAAATCGCGGCACGCGGGAAGCGAAAAGTCGTGATCGTTTTCGATGAGTTTCAGCAGGTGCTTGAGTACCCCAGCGATATGGTCGAGCGGCGCTTGCGCAGCGTCATCCAAAAACATCGAGACGTGTCGTATATTTTCCTCGGCAGCAGGAAACACCTCATTCAGAAAATGTTCCTGGACCGCTCCCGCCCGCTGTACCGCGCGGCCGGGCATTACCCGTTGGGCTCGATCGAGACCAGACACTGGATTCCCTTCATCGGCAAGAAGTTTCGCGCGGGAGACAAGGCGATCGCGGACAACGAGATCCGGAGGGTCTGCGAATTGACGGAAGGGCACCCGTTCTATACGCAGCACTTGTGTCACGCTCTTTGGGAGATCTGCGCGCCCGGCGAACCGGTGACGGAGGCTCTCATTCAAGATGCGATCAAGGTTTTGCTCGACCGCGAGAATTACGCGTATACCGCGCTTTGGGAATCGCTCGCGTCAAACCAGAAGCGGCTGTTGAAAGGAGTCGCTTCGGAGCCGGCGGGCGCCAGACTCTTCGCCGGCCCTTTCATTGCACGCTACGGGCTGGGATCCGCTTCGAATGCGCAGCGCGCGGTTGAGAGTTTGCTCAGTCGGGATCTGATCGACCGGGACAACGGCTCCTACCTGATCACGGACCGGTTTTTTCGGATCTGGATTGGACAAAAGCAAACGCAGTAGACGTTACGC
>JBEKPZ010000130.1:0-19361 GCA_049520215.1 Bryobacteraceae bacterium
TGCCCACTTTCAGAGCTCCTCCAAGTGGGAAGAGATTGCCATGCAGCGCACGGCGGCCGGCAGTTTCGCCGGCGGCTATGAATTCCTATTTGCCGGTTTGCCCGAGAATGTCGAATACTACGTCACCGCTGGACCGATGACGTCGAAGCACTTTAGCATTCGCGTCTCGGATTTGCCCGCGGTCAAACAGATTCGCGTCACCTATCATTACCCCGCCTGGACCGGCATGCCGCCGGAGGTGGAGGAACGCGGCGGCGATCTGCGCGCCGTCGCCGGCACCGAGGCCGAACTGGCGGTTTCGACCGACCGCCCCCTGCAAAGCGGCCGGATCCAACTCGACAACGGACAGCAAATCCAGCTCACCGGCGGCCAGAATAACGTCTATCGCGCCACCGTCAAGATGGATCGGGACGGCGTCTACCACGTCGCGGGGGTGGAGGCGGGACAGCCCGTTCGCGTCAGCGAGGATTTCTTCATCGAAGCCCGCAAAGCCAACCCGCCGCAGATTGCACTGGTGCGTCCCGGCCGGGGCGACTATGACGCCAGCCCCATCGAAGAGGTCACGGTGGCCGCCAAGGCTAGCGACGATTATTCGCTCACCGGCGTCGCGCTGCACTACTCGGTCAACGGCGGCGCCGAAACGACGGTGGATTTGCTGCGGCAAAAGGGCCAGAAGCAAGCCGACGGCTCGACCACCCTCTCGCTGGAAAACTTCAAGCTCGTTCCAGGCGATCTGGTTAGCGTTTACGCCACCGCCAAGGATGCCAACGCCGAAGCCCACACCGATATGATCTTCATCCAGACCGTGCCTTTCGAGCGCGAGTTTTCGCAATCGCAACAGTCGGGTGGGGGCGGAGGGGGGCAGGGCAATCAATCGGCGCAGATCTCGCAACGCGAGAAGGAGATTATCTTTGCCACCTTCAAGCAACAGCGTGACAAGAACTCGACCGAACAGCAGGCTGCGGACATCGCCAAGCTGCTCGCCCAATCGCAATCGACGTTGCGCGATCAGGCCGTCTCGCTCTCCGGCCGCTTGCAGGCTCGCGAGTTGACCGACCAGGTGCACGCCATCAGCGACTTCCAGAAGGACATGGTGGCCGCTTCCGAGGCCATGGCGCCGGCCGCGCAACAGTTGCAGCAAAAGAAGTGGACCGATGCCATCCCCAACGAGCAGAAGGCGCTGCAGTTTCTGCTGCGAGCCGAGGCCACTTTCAGGCAAATCGAGGTTGCATTTGGAGGGCGCGGCGCTGGTGGCGGCGGGGGTGGTGCGGCGCGCGATCTGGCCAGCCTCTTCGATCTGGAGCTGGATACCGAGAAGAATCAATATGAGACCCGGCAGACCGCGGCGACTACCGCCGAGCAAAAGGCGCAGGAAGTCGCCGACGCGCTGAAGAAGCTCGACGAACTGGCCAGGCGTGAGGAAGATCTGGCCCAGCAGCAACGCAATGGCGCCCAGACCGCGGAGCAAAAATGGCAACAGGAGATGTTGCAGCGCGAGGCGCAGCAACTCCAGCAGCAAATGGAACAACAACTTGCTCAGAATGGCCGGCAAGACCAACAGGGGCAACAGCAGCAACAGGGGCCACCAAGCGGCCAGACCGGTGCCGCTTCCTCGCAATCGGGCGGACAGGCGGCGCAACAGGCGCTCAACCGCTTGCGGCAAGCCAGCGACGACATGCGGCGGGCCATCTCCCAGAATGCCAGTGCAGCCGACTCCCGCCGGGCCGCCGACCGCTTGCGCCAGGCCACCGACCTCCTGGGCGGCATCGAGCAGCAGGACGCCGCCAGCCGGCTCAACTCGATGGCCCAAACGGCCGATCAATTGGCAGCCCAACAAAAGCAGCAAGCCGATCACGTGCGCGACTTGCTGGCTCAGCAGAATGCCGCACGCACGTCCGGCCGGCAGATGACTTACCCTACCTCTCAGGAAATCGACAAAATGGTCGGCGATCGCCAGCAGTTGGCCGACGGCCTGGGGCAACTCACCGAGCAAATGCGCGGCGCGGCGCGCGAGCTCGCGCCCACGCAACCATCGGCTGCCAACAGGCTGCGGAGCGCGCTCGATGGCATGGACGAAAACGATCTCGGCACGCGGATGCAGCGTAGCGCGGATCGGCTGCACAGCGGCAGCTTCTCCGATCCGTTCGAAGCCGGCCTCACCAGCGACCTGCAAAAGCTGGGTCAACAGGTCGGCGAGGCGGCGCGGGCCTTGGGCAGCGCACAGCATACTTCCAAGGACGCGATGCTCAACGGAGCCATGGACGATCTATCCCGGCTGCGCGACCAACTCACGGGCCTCGGCAGCCGGAACGGGCAGTCTGGTCAGGCCGGGCAACCGGGCGAGCTACAGACCGGGGGCGCGACCAATCGCGATCGTGTGCTGGGCGCCTATGACACCGGCAATACGCGCATCTCGGGCAAGGCTGTGGCGCCCCAACAAGGTCCCAACCCGGCCGATGCCCAGCGCCAGATTGATCAGGGCTTGAACCTTCTCAACCGCCTGCGCGCCGCGGTGCAGGATAGTCCCGAAGCGCGGCAACAGTTGCAGACTCTGATCGATCAAATGCGCAATCTGGATCCCAGCCGTTTCCCCGGGAATCCCGCCCTGGTCGAGCAGATGCGCCAGCAGCTTGTCAGCGGAGTGGACGCGCTGGAATTGCAACTGCGCCGCCAACTCGACGAAAACCACGGCGGCACGATCCGCAACACGGACCCGGCCAACGTTCCCGCCGGCTATCGGGACTCCGTCGCTGAGTACTACCGCAAACTCTCCGGTGGCGGCCACTAGCAGGATGCTGAAAAGGCTCTCACAGGCTGAAGCCTGTGCCACCAATCGTGGGAGACCAGTCCCGTGGAGTCCGCCTCGCGGCCAAAGAGACACCTGCCACTCCTCGATACTTCGGTGCTGCGACAATAGGCAGCATGGCCTTGATCGTTTTCTTCCGGGGTATCAACGTTGGAGGACACAGGGCTTTTCGTCCCAGCGTGCTCGCCAAAGATCTGGGCATCTACGATGCCGTGAATGTGGGCGCCGCAGGCACGCTTGTCGTTCGCAAACCTGGATTGCGCGCAAAGTTCCTTGCCGAATTGCGCCGGAAGCTGCCGTTTGAAGCAACCATCGCTGTCTGCGACGGCAGCGATCTGATTCGACTGGAGATGGACAATCCGTTTGGAACTGAGCCACCGTCCGCCGATATTGTTCAATTTGTAAGCATCCTGGCGGAGGCTGGACGCCGCAGAGTTTCTCTTCCGATTGCTCTTCCCGAAGGTGGGGAGTGGCTGGTGCGAGTCATTGGCTCGAAGAACCGTCTCGTGTATGGGGTGTACCGCCGCCACATGAAAACGATTGGCTATCTCGGCCAGATCGACAGGCTCTTTGGGGCGCCGGCGACAACGCGCAGTTGGAACACGATACTCTCCGTGCTACGGATTCTGAAATCCCACGAGCCCGGCAAGTAGACCGTCACAGGGGCGTATCTGGACGACTTCCCGATCTTCGATCGAGCGGCGCAAGATGAATCATCTCAACATCGCCCCGATTTACGGCGTCGAAGAGCGCGCGGTCGGGACTTCCATGCTCTCGGAAGTGTGCAGCCGTTTCCGAGGAGCCAGATGCGTGCAGTAGTAACCAATGTCGGGGCAAACCCCGAACGCAAACGCCTCAAAACCGGCCAGGCAACCGGACGAGTGAACGTAAAGCCATTCAAATGAAAGTATTTCAATAGTCTGCAAACACTTATTCCTTCGATTTCCCTGGTTCACGGTACGGAAAATCCATTGATTCCCAATGAACTTAATGGTAAAAAGGAGATGGCATGTGCGATAACGATCTGGAGCAATACCTCCTTGGGTACGTTACCGACGAGTCCGAACTGGCCCTGATTGAAGAGCATCTACTGGTCTGCGAACAGTGCATCGACCGGGCCCAACGACTCGGCATGGAGATGGCCAGTATCCGGCACGCACTGGTTTCCGACCAGAAGTCGGCCATGCAGCCCATCCGTCGCATTTGTCTCGCACTGGCTGGCTGAGCCTGCCGACGCAGGCGCTCTCGAAGCGCGCCGGCGGGAGCCGGTTCTACCTTCTGACTCCTGTCTTTTACGGCAACACGATCTACAGCTACCAGCCCACGAGCAACTCGCTGATTTATATCACAGGCTGCCTCTCGGGCAACGGCTATATTGGTCCAGTAACTGGCAGCACCTATCAGGTGCCGGCGCACTAGGGAGAACGTTATGGCTCTGCTAACCCTATATGTTATGACGGG
The DNA here is from genome assembly GCA_049520215.1 of Bryobacteraceae bacterium. Taxonomy (GTDB): domain Bacteria; phylum Acidobacteriota; class Terriglobia; order Bryobacterales; family Bryobacteraceae; genus Bog-159. Next base: position 4,268 of record JBEKPZ010000130.1, read on the forward strand.
CTTGCTGTTCTTTGCTCCGCCCGATTCGATGCCTGCCACAAACGTGAAACGAATGCTTGAGGAGTTTCTCAGCCAGGGCGACCTTAAGGAGATCTCCAACCCCGCTCTCGGCGCGCTCGCGGACCGTCTCGACGTCGTGAGGGCCGAGCCAGTGGCGCAGGTTCGCGAGATCCTGCCGCTCAGTCCTGACCGCGCGGTTAGCGGGACGGCAGTGAACGTCTTGCAGGTCTATTTGGGATTGGCGGACCCGTAGGCGCCCGCAAACTGGTCGACAAGTTGGTCAAGGGTGCTGTCCATCGCCGTATGCACCTGTTTCGGACGAACCAACACCACGCTTTGAGTCTCCCAGGTTTGTATCGCCGTCTTGATGGTCCTATCGCGCTCCAGAAGAACGCTCTGGTACAAGCCCAGCGAAAGGCAGATTCCGTAGGGACCCTTAGCTTCCCGCACGGCCATGACGCGAAGCCCTAGGAATTCCGGGGCGGCTTGGTCCACAGCAACACCGGCCCGGCGCAGACGCTCCTCGATGCGCGCTTGCAGATCCGTGGCACGCACCCCTTCGGCCTCCAGCTCCGGTCCCGGCGGATCCACCGCCACCTTTAGGGCTTTCAGCCCGCGCAGGGTGGCGCGATCGGCGGGTGCATCGCTGGCCCGTCCATTCATGCCAATCAGGGCCAGAAATAGAAATGCCGCTGCTCGACCCATAATTAACGATACCAGAGCAGTAAGCCCCAGTCCCAAAGACTCGGATTTGAAGGTTCCACAGCCTGCCGTCGCCGTCACGATATGCGTTCACCCGGCTCCGTGAAATAGTCTCCGTTATAGCCTGATATCGAGGCGCAGCCATGGGTTTCCTTGCGGGATGCAATACCTTGGCGGACAGACGCAAATAGCTCAATACCTCCGCAGTGGAGTACCTTAGATAGGGGAACCAAAATGAAACTCCCAGACGCAGCCCGCCCGATCCACCGCCGGGCGTTCCTCACCAAATCCGCCACCACCGCAGCATCTTTGCTTTTCGCGCACAAGCTCTTCGGCGAGCCGGATACGAACTCCAGCAAGCCGAATCCCGCGCTTGAAAAGCTGGCGGCGATCGCCCTGTCCGAAGCCAAGAAGCAGGGCGCAACCTACTGCGACATTCGCATCAACCGCTATCGCAACCAGTTCACCGGCTACCGCCTGTCGCCGGAGCGGGACGGCTCCAAGACCGACGAAGTGCCTTTCGTCAACGATGGCAGCAGCTTTGGGTTCGGGGTCCGCGTCATCGCCAAGGGCCAGTGGGGGTTCGCCGCCTCCCCCAACGTCGACGCAGCCGAGATTGCGCGCATCACCCGCGAGGCGGTTACGGTAGCCAAGGCCAATTCGATCCTGCAAGCCCAACCGGTCCAACTCGCCCCGACCCCGGGTTACGTCGACCGCTGGGTCTCGCCATTTGAAAAGGACCCGTTCGCCGTTCCCATTGACGAGAAACTGGAGCTGGTACACGCGGCCGCGCGCACAGTCAAAAGCAATCCAAAGGTATTCAGCTCATTCGGCGGGCTCTTTTTCCACTCCGAGGACAAATACTTTGCCTCGACGGAAGGCTCTTCGATCCAGCAGTTCATCGTCCAGTCAAACCCGTTTCTGAATGCCAATGCGGTAGACTCGAAAAACGGCATCTCGCGCGACCGTTCCTACCAGGTGGCCCCGCTGTCGCGCGGTTGGGAGCACGTGGTGGAGAGCAACCTGGGAGAGAACGCCCGCCGCATCGCGGATGAAGTGGTCGAGCACCTGGCCGCACCGCCGGTGACCCCGGGCAAGAAGGACCTGGTGCTGCTTCCCAGCCATCTGTGCCTCACGATTCATGAATCCATCGGCCACTCCACGGAGCTGGACCGCGCGCTGGGCTACGAGGCCAACTACGCCGGCACCAGCTTTCTGACCACGGAGAAGATGGGCAAGTTCCGGGTGGGCAGCGACATCGTCAATTTCTTCGGCGACCGCACCACCGAATTCGGACTTTCCACCGTCAAGTACGACGATGACGGCGTGAAGACCATGCGCTTCCCGATCATCGAAAAAGGAATCTTCAAGCACTACCAGACCATCCGCGATCAGGCGCACCTGATCGGCGAGACCGAATCGCGCGGATGTTGTTATGCCGATTCCTGGGGCAGCGTCCCGTTCCAGCGCATGCCCAACGTCTGGCTGAATCACTCCGAAGGCGGTACTACCACCGACGATCTGATTTCAGGCGTCGACGACGGGGTCCTGATCGAAGGCACCGGCAGCTACTCGATCGATCAGCAGCGTTACAACTTCCAGTTCGGCGGCGATGCATTCTGGGAGATCAAGGGCGGCAAAAAGCGCGGCATGATTTCGCGTGCGGCCTATCAGTCGCGCACGCCGGATTTCTGGCAGTCGTGCGACGCCATCGGAGGGCGGGCTTACTGGCAGCAATACGGCCTGTTTGGGGACGGCAAGGGCGAGCCCGGCCAGAGCAATTCGATGAGCCACGGATGCGCGCCGGCCCGCTTCCGCGGGATCAACGTATTGGTTACAGACTGAAGGAGGCCGATCATGCTCACTCGCCAGGACGCTAAAAATCTCGCCGATAAGATTCTGAGCTACGCCAAACTGCCCGGCTGCAACGTTTATATCAACACATCGGAAAATGTCTTCATCCGGTTTGCCAATAACGGCATCACCACGTCGGGCTACAGCCTGGACCAATCCGTAGCAATTGAGTCGACCACTGAAGATCAGCGCAGCGGAAGCGCCAATGTCACCGAGTGGAGCGATGAGGCCTTGCGCAACGGCATGGAATTGGCCGAGCGCCTGGCGCGCGTGTCGCAACCCGACCCGGAGTACATGCCGCCGCTGGGCCCGCAAAAATATCCGGAGCTCGCCAATTTCGATACCGACACTGACGCAGCGCGGGGCGACGCGCTGATCGGCCACGTCAAGGCCGTCATCGACGCAGCCCGCGGCAGCAAACTCACGGCTGCGGGATTCGTGCAGCGTTCGGCCAACCGGGTAGCGGTGGCGAATAAGGCCGGCCTGTTCGGCTACCATACTTACACCGACTCAACCCTCACTAACACCATGCGTAACGCCAGCGGGACCAGTTCCGGCTGGGCCACGCAGGTTTCCACGTCGATCCGCGATCTGAACGGCGAAGATGCCGCCCGCATAGCCGTCGACAAATGCGTGAAGGGCGATGGCAAGAGGCGACTGGAGCCCGGCAAGTACACGGTGATTCTGGAACCGGCGGCGGTCAGCGACATCATTGGCTACCTCGGGTTTGGTTTCGGCGCCCGGAGCGCCGAGCAGGGCCAATCGTTCCTGAGCAAGAAGGCTGATAAGCCCGGGCAGACGCTGCTGGGCGAAAAGCTGTTTCCCGATTACGTTACGCTGCGCTCGGATCCTTTCAATCCCAAGTTGTCCTCATCGCCCTGGAGCGGCTCGCTGCTCCCCAATGAGAAGATGTCCTGGATTGAGAACGGCGTGGTGAAGAACCTCTTCTATGACCGCTTTTGGGCGCAGAAGGCCGGTAAGAAGCCCACTCCCTACCCTAATAACCTGGTCCTGGACGGGCAGAATCACTCGCTCGACGACCTGATCAAGGCGGCCGATAAGGCCTTGCTGGTGACCCGGCTCTGGTACATGCGGGTGCTGCAACCGCAGACGCTGCAGGTGACCGGCCTGACGCGCGACGGTGTGTTTCTCGTGGAAAACGGCAAGGTCACGGCGCCGGTGATGAACTTCCGCTGGAATGAAAGCCCGGTACGCGTGCTGCAGAACACGAAGATGCTGTCGACGCCGGTACGGACGCAAGGCGCGGAAGCCGGCTCCTCACTCGTTCCGGCCATACTCGCCACGGATTTCAACTTCGCCAGCATCTCCGACGCCGTGTAGGGTGGGCTTCGGCGGCCTCGCTTGTCTTCGGATAACGCCGCACAACGTGGTCCCATCGAGGAGACCCGTCTAAAATCGCCGAGGGTCGGTCTCGCCGCAGTGGCTGCTAGAACGGGCTGAGCTACCTGGCGTTGATCTCTCTCGCCAGACGTTTGTAGTTGGCCTGGAAGTTCGCCTCCCGAGGGTCTAACTCGGCCGCGCGGCGATATTCCACAAGCGCCGTCGAAGAGTCGCCTTCATGCTCCAACGCCGTGGCAAGCTGGAAATGCGCTATGGCTGAGCTTGGGGCTCGCTGGATGGCGATTCGTTCTTCTGCTATCTCTCCCGTCCAGTCGCCCATGTGTCCGAGCGCATCGCCGAGGCCGCTGTGGGCCTCCGCCAGGCTCGGTTTCAAGCGGATCGCCTCGCGGTACTCGCGTGCGGCATCGTTCCAGCTCCCCTTGCGCGCAAGAAGCGAGCCGAGCTCGGCGTGCGCCGTCGCCATGCCAGGATCCAGCTTCAGCGCCGCCTGCTGTTCGCGCAGGTCTCCATCCAGATCGCCGATCTTCCGGAGCGCAGCACCCAGCTTATAGTGGTTGCCCGCCACGTCCGGGTGGAGACTGGCCTCTATGCTGTAATGCGCCACTTCGCCCGCCAGTTCACTGGTCCGAGCAGCCCTGTGATGAGCGGCCCCTGCTGAACCGCCTTGGGCAGCTAGTGCCGTCAACGCCGCCACGGCCGGCCCCAGACCTGGGCGCAATTCGGTGAGTCGCTTATATTGTGCGGCCGCGCCGTCGAAATCACCCTTCTTCATCAGCTTACTTGCCTGGCGCCAGATGTCCTTTACCTGGTTGTTGGTCGTGCGATCGAAGGGCACGGCGTTGAGCACGCGCTGAATATCGTCTGCTGGATTTGACCCCACGTCTGCGCCAGGCGGCGGGACAGCCGGGCTCGCCGCCGTCGGCGCAGGCGGAGCCCCTTGCGGTGCGGGCATCGCGGGAGCAGGCCGCTGGAATGGCGCGGCTTCGGACAATGGCCGTGAACTCGCCGCCGGCGGCACGGCAGCCGTAGACGGACCCGCCCCGTGTTTCCCGTGTGCTCCAAAATGCAAGATGCCGCCAGCGACCGCCATTGCGATTACCACGAAAGCCAGCAACACCGACGCTCCAACCCACCGGGATGGACCGCGCGCCGGAACCACGCTCGGTGTTTCCACCGGCGCGGGCCGCGGCGTCGCCACCGTCGGCATTTCGTCGGGCCCAGCGCCTACCGCGACACCTCTCTCGAAAGCGTCAATCAGCGCAATCAATGCCGCACCGCTCGCCGGCCGCCGCGCAGGGTCCTTTTCCAGGCATCGCATCACGATTGCGTCGATGCCCTCGGGAAGCTCCGGGCGGAGCGTCCGGATTGGCTGCGGCGCCGCGTTGATCTGCCCAATCAGCATCTGTACTTCCGACTCTCCTTTGATGGGCAGATCGCCGGTCAGCATCTCATACATCACCACGCCCAGCGAGTAAAGGTCGGCGCGGCCATCCAGGCCCTCGCCGGTCTTGCCCATGGCCTGTTCCGGCGACATGTACGCGGGCGTGCCAATCGAAGTGCCGGTCCGGGTGAGCGTCGCAGCGCCGGCGGCCAGGTGCGCTTCCCTCATCTTAGCGATGCCGAAATCAAGGACCTTGGCCAGTTCCTCTCCGGCGCCGGTCGCGGGGCGGGTCAGAAGGATGTTCCCAGGCTTGATATCGCGGTGGATCATGCCCAGCCGGTGCGCCGCATCCAGCGCCGCCGCCACCTGTTTGGCGATCCGGCAGGCGCGCGGCACCGGCAGCGGCGCCTGGTGCTGGATGACATCTTTCAGGCTCTCCCCTTCGATGAACTCCATCACCATGAAAGGACGCCCATCGTCAGCCTGATCGATGTCTTCCACGCGCACCGCGTTGGGGTGCTGCAGCTTGCGCGTGAGGGCGGCTTCCTGGCCGAAGCGCTTCACGAAGGACAGATCACTCGCTAACTCCAGGTTGATCACCTTCAGCGCGCACACCTCATCAAATCCCACGTGCAGCGCCTTATAGACGGTCGCCATCCCTCCCTGGCCCAGCTTGCCCAGGATGCGATACTTGCCGCGAATCATGGTTCCCTCTGCCCACTCATTGGCCTCCGTCAGGACGGAGCCATCGTGAGGGCAATGCGTGAAGGCCGCGGGATACGTGGCGTGACAGATCGTACAGCGCTTCATTTCCGGCCCAATTGAAGATCTGGTGTAAGTATAGCAGCGCCCAGTCGCTCGCTGCGGAACGCATATCGTCGGCCAGGCCCGCTAAACCGCCATCTGAGACCCGGCGCACGAATTTGACCAACTAATGGAAAGCGGGCAGTACATGCACTCGATCAGTCTTTGGTCGCGCCAAAGCGTGAACGTGTAGAAGGTCGATGATGCGATGCAACGCCTTAGTCGCATTATCGACCGCTATATGACGGCTTATATACGTCCCGGACACTTCTATTTTTTCACAAAGGGCTGGAAGCCGATGGCGCCGCGCGGCCGCCGCGGATGAGCTTCATAGCACCCTAATGTACCGCTGCAAGACAAGAATCTCGCCGACCAATGTCGCTAAATTAGTGTTTCCGAGCCGTTTGCCGAAACAGCAACAGATCCAGACTGAACGTCACTCGCATGGCCTTGGCCGGCTGCGGTTGCTTTGGCCGGTAAATCGAATGCAGGACATCTTGAACACCGGCAGCGTCCAAATCTGCCGTGGTGGCGACGCAACGCTGATTGACCAGCGTGAAGCCGGGTGCCAATGTATCGACGGTTCGGGCCACGCGGTCGCGGCCCACGCCGCGCAACTCGACGAGGTCCTCACGGGCGGGAAGGACGACGAGGAGGCGCCCGTCGCCGCGCAGGACACGCTGGAATTCGCGCGTATTCACCCGCGCTGTGATCGACATGACGATAGAGAACGAGCAGTCGGCATACGGCACGAAGCGATCCGCATTGGCCACGATCCACTCGCATCCCGGGTAGCGCCGGGCCGCCGCCTCAATCGCCGGAACCGAGATGTCGATGCCATGCGCCAGGAAGCCGGTCCGCCGCGCGATGGTGCCGAGGTAGAAACCTTCACCGCAGCCGGCATCGAGAACGATGTCGGCGGGCGATGCGGCCATAATCTCCGCGACCGCCTGCAGCAGCGGCTGGGTGACGCCGCTATCGTGCAATCGCCGCCGCCCAGCGATTGCGGCCGCCGTGTCGCCCGGCTGCTTCGATCGCCGCTCCTGCGGCTGGAGTAGGTTAATGTATCCGCTACGCGCGACATCGAACGAATGTCCGCGCGGGCAGAACAGGCGCCGCTCCTCATGCACCAGGGCCATGTGACAACCGCGAACCGGGCAGAGGAGCATAAGTCGAGTGTAGCGAATGGGAGACCCGCTACTCAGGATGCACGCAAGGTCACTGTCCCACGCGCCGGGGGACCCATCGTGGTTGCACGTCAGCGGATTCCGCTGAACCTTCCCAAGGCTGTGCGGGTGCGCTTGCGCATCATGGATTCGAAGGAAACGCGTGGTACGTCGATAATCTTGCGCAGTTCGGCACCGCGGAGCAAACGCTGCGCGGCGTTGGGCATGCGCGCGGCCGCGCGGTCGAACGCGCCTGAGGAGGCGGTGCGCATGCCGGAGATTGCGCGGTAGTAGCCTTGCTGGCCCTGTACCTTATGACAACCGCTCACCAGCCCTGCCAGCACTTCGTGGCTCTCTTCGAGTTGTGCCACCACGCCGCCCCACTCGTCCAGAAACGGGCACAGCGGCAGCAGCGTAGCCGGCGAGCGGCGCAGCACCTTCACCGCGCGCAGGGGATAGTGCCGGTGACCTTCGGCCGAGAGGCCGGTGAATTCATACATCCGAACGGCGAGGGAGAAGCGGCCGCGCTGGGAGAGATGTTCCATAACCGGCGCCGTGAGCGGGGTACGCTTCCAGAAACCCATCCCTTGAGTTAGGTCGCCTCGGTTGTGCGCCAAAGTCATAGAGAGGCGCAACAGGTCGAGTTCGGCGTCGCGCTCGGCGGCGCATTCATCAAAGACCGCCTGTTCCCGGTCGATCTCGGCTTCGATGGCGGCTAGCGCTTCCTCAGCGGAACCTGTCTCGCCAAGTTCGAGCAGGTAGCCCAGGCCGCCCGCAATGGCGCTCCACTGTTCGCCGTTGTGGCCGCTAACGCCGCGGATGGCGCGGGTGGAGATACCATCTTCAGTCCAGGCGCGCGAGGCGAGGGCCAAGCGCAGCATGGGTCGCAGTACATCGGGGTCGCGCGACTCGCGCCAGACGATACCACGGATTTTGGTATCTACGTCGGTAGGCACGAACGTGGCGACGGTAGCGTGATGACAGGCCAGGCATAAGGCGAAGTAGTCCTGCAACTGCTCCTCGGGGTGGAGGCCGGTGCGCAGAATATTCTCCCAATTGGCGAGAATGCGCAGGAAGCCGTCGGCCGAGTGTCCGAGTTCGATGAGACGGCCGGGCTCGGCGGCGGGCAGCCGCGGTTCAAGGAATGGTGCCGTGTTGCGGACCTGCGAGATGAGCGTCTCCGGGCCGATCCACTGAGCCCACACGTGGCGTGGCGGTTTGATGGGAGGGGCGGACAAACTACCAGTATGACGCGGCGGCGTAGTGTCCGCGGCGGACTCCCGGCGTTGGCGGCCTTAACAGGCACTATCGCTAGCGGTTCTTGGACTTCGCGGGCGCGCACACCGCCGGCGGCAAAAGGAGGGTGTTGAGCGAGAGGGATGGCCCAGCTAAATCGCACTCCCCGTGCGTGAACTCACCTGCCCGGTCAAATGCTGAGCGGCATCGCCGGCGAGGAAGACTATCACGCGAGCGGCATCGTCCGGTTGATTGAGTTTTTGCCACTCCCGACGGCACGCTGCCGTCGTGCAAAGATTTCTTCCGTTGGATGCAAATCCTCCGTCGTTTTTGCGCATTACCTGTAGAGGAAGACGGCGCTTTCCCATACCAGTCGGAACACCCGGCCGATTCGGGTGGCGGCGGACGAGACTCCATCTGAAGGGCTCAAGGAGCATAACCATGACGAAACGAAACAGTCTTTTCCCGCTGGGCAGAGGCATCGCGCTTTCCGCGCTGCTGATTCTGACCCGCACGGCATACGCCCAACAACCAGCGGCCACCACCGCGCCGGTGATCTACAGCGCCGCGATGGATTTGGCGAATAACCAGATCACGATCACTGGCCGCAATTTCACGCCGCCCACCGTTTACCTGGAGAACGTGCTGCTATTCGTAGTCGCATCGAACACACAGAACATCGTCGCGGATCTGCCGGCGGGATTGGGGTCGGGCAGCTTCCGCCTGGCAGTGACGAATGGAACGGGCACCGGAGTCTTTGATGTCACCAACCCTATCGGACCCGTGGGGCCGGCGGGGCCGCAAGGTCCTCTGGGTCCCGCAGGGCCGATGGGATCGGCAGGACCCACTGGCCCGATTGGACCGGCGGGCGCTGCCGGACCGCAGGGACCGCAAGGTCCCGCAGGGCCCCCCATCACGCTGCCCTATTCCGGCAGCGGGAGCTCTGGTAATGTTGCGTTCGAGATTGTAAACACGGGAACCGGCGGGGGGATTGTAGCCGCCGGAGGGAGCGGCGATCTTGCCGGTGGTGACGGCGGAGTCTTCTTCGGCGGTCATGGCGCGCCGGGCAACAGCAGCGGCCTGGGAATCGAAGCCGTTGGCGGCGGCACTCCGGGCGACGGAACCATCCTAGGCGATGGGATTGATGCCTTTGCAGGCTCCGGCGTCGGTATCTATGCGACATCGGGGGGCACACTAAGCAACTCTGTTGCCGCTCAATTCGCCGGCGACGTGCAGGTCGTAGGCAACCTGTCCAAGAGCGGCGGCTCGTTCCAAGTCGACCATCCGCTCGACCCGGCCAACAAGTACCTGTACCATTCCTTCGTCGAATCGCCCGACATGAAGAACATCTACGACGGCAACGCCGTCACAGACTCGAGCGGCGCGGTCACTGTAACCATGCCCGACTGGTTCGAAGCGCTGAATCGCGATTTCCGTTATCAACTGACCACCATCGGCCAACTGTGTCAGGCAACCGTTGCTTCGGAGATCAGCCACAACACCTTTACGATCAAGACGGACAAGCCCAACGTAAAGGTCTCCTGGCAGGTCACTGGCATCCGCCAGGACGCCTGGGCCAACTCCCATCGCATTCCGGTTGAAGTGGACAAGGCGGCGGCCGATCAAGGCCACTACATGCATCCGGAGCTTTTTGGCCACGAAGGCGAGCCGAGCATCGCCGAACTGCACCATCCCCGTCCGAAGCAGCGCCAGCAGCAGTAGCGCGCTATCCAACCACGCCGGCGATGCTTAAAGCTATTGTCGGCGAGTAGCGACGGTTCGGCGACAAACCGTCAAAGTGACGGCACTCCCGCGCCGGGAGGAATTCACCGGAAGCGCTATTGTTTCAGCGGCTCATGGTTGTAGCTGATCGCGCGCGCCACTTTCCACGAGCCGTTTTTGTTCTGCCATAGTGTTATGAACTTCGCCTCTCCCGCGGTGTCCCCCGGGTGCCCGGGATGCCGGAACCGATGGATGCCGATCTCCACTGCGCCGTATCCATTCAGTGGGTAAACTTCCAGGGAACCCGGCACAAGTGAACGCTCGACCTTGCCGCAGATGTTCTGCTTGATCGCAGCGATAAACAGATCTCTGCCCACCGACAGACCCGTTTGATCGTGATAGAACTCCAGATCGTCTGCTACCATCGCGTCTAGGGTCGCGAGATCGCAGTGGTTGTAGGCCTCGAAGAGCTTCGAATCCAGGGCCTGGATTGTCTTGAAGAGACTGCGGGCCTGCGCGTTCGATTGTGCATCGATCGGCCAACCGCTTGTTAATACCGCTACGAGCGGCGCCAGCAATAGCAATCTCTTCAACTTCATCGCAGACTCCTCCGAGAGATTCGGTCTATTGACAGTACGCATGGCTGATCGGAGAGTTCCCGGAAACTCCCATTCGCGTGCAATGTGCGATTGGCGTCGCGTTCGTACCAGCCTGTCGCCACTTGGGCACGTCAAGTTGCCGCACAACGCCCTATTCGCGGAAGTGCCGCCCCACCCTTCACCCGGCGAACAACGGCATTATGCATATCGCCAGGTGTCGGGCCGGCGAGTGGCCGGGGCGCATTGAAGATGGAATTATTGAGCAGGGCTGGGACCGGGCGTGAGAAGGTAACCGTGGAGCACGGAACTCGCGTCCTGAAAGTATCCGGCAACCACCCCCGCGGCGTTGATGGCGACGGCATAGGTTCCCCCGTTTGGCCCACTGCCCGCTCCGGGAGCATTGAAAGTTTCCATTTTCCCATTGCTGTGCCGCACAAATCCGTGGCTTACATTGCTCGCGTCGGTGAAGTATCCGGCGGTGATGTCTGCCGTCCCAACCGCCAACGCCTTGGTGCCCTGGTTCGCGTTGGGGGTTGTGCCTGAGCCTGGAACCACGAATGTGGTGATAGGGCCGCCGCGGGGGTCTCTTACGAAACCTTCATACACATATTCGGACGAATTGTAGCAGAACCCGGCGATTGTTCCGGTGTCGCTGATCGCCTCGGCGACGGTTTCCTGATTGCCCGGCGCGTCGAACGGCGTCATAGTGCCCGCCGCGGTACGTTTGAAACTGTGGGAAAAAATCGTTAACGGGCAGTACCCCACAATCGATCCAGCCGCATTGACGGAGGCCGGGGCGGTGGCCACGCAGGGATGCCCCGCGGGCAACCCCGGCCCATCGAATGACGTGATTGCACCAGCGGCGGTGCGCACGTAGCCGTGATACTGGTTGTTCGGATCGGTGTAGCTGCCGACGATCGTGCCGGCCGCGTTGATGGACGCTGCGGTGGTGCCCTGGTACGCGGCGACACCCGCCCCTGGAGCTTCGAACGTGGTCGTTGTGCCGCTGGACGCGCGGATGAAGGCGTGAATGACGTTGCTCGCATCATTATAGCCACCCACGACCACGCCTACCGCACTAATGGATGTCGCGATAGTGCCCTGGTAGCTGGTGCTGGCGCCGGGCGCGTCGAACGTGGTCAGGGTTCCGTCGGCTCCCCGCACGAAGCCGTGGTAGAGATTGGCAGCATCCACATAATAGCCCGTGATCTGCTGTGTCACATTCATGCTCGTGACGATAGTGCCCTGGCCGGGGCCTGTGCCGGCGCCGGGAGCGTCGAAGGTTGTGAACGTGGGCCCCCCGGCTTGGGCAAACGCGGCGCCAGTTAAGCAGAGGAACAGAGTGGGTATGGTTGTGCGCCGCATGGATTCTTTCATCTTCCGACCTCCATAAGTGAGGCGCTACAGCTTAGGGATGGTTTACCAGTCGGTGAGCCAGCACGGAGGGCAACCAGCGCCGCCGCTTCCAATCCGAGTGTTCTTCGAACCGGCTGCATCGTTTCACTCCTCACTGGGGTGCTGCTGATCCGCACCGCACCGGCACTCCACGACTAGCGTCCGGCGACCGCTGGCCCCATTCTACACCCGCGCGGCACACTGTTCTGAAGAGATTTCTGCGGTCAGTACTGGAACTGCTCCGGAGAGCCGCCAGCGTCTCCTTTCAATAGCATTGTTCGCATCGGTAGCAGTCGGGTTCGGCGAGGGTGTTAGTACCGTCGTGTCTCGCCAAGCCGGACGTCACACGGCATGGAAGTCCATCCGGACGGCCACTGGCACGCGCGATGGAGACGCATCGAAGACCACCGGATCGGCGGGTGGCGTGCGGCAGACGCCGGCGCCTTTCAGCGCGACGAAATCCGCTAATCTCGACGGCACGCAGGGATCGCCCGCGGGGCTGGTCGTCTGCTTCACAGCAGCATTGGCTGGCACAGCCTGCACGACCGGTGGGACCGCCTGCCTTTCGAGGAAGGTCTTGACATCTCTCACTATGCTGTCTTCAGTGTTCCGATGCCCAACTCTCCGCACGACGTTGCGCAAGGCGAACGAGAGCCCGAGGGCCAGAAGGGTGCAGCCGAGTAACCAAATTGATCCGGTGCGCGCGGGAACGTTACGGCGGGCCATAATCGTCAGAACGGCGGCAATTATAAACAGCAGCCACATACTCTGGTGAATTAGCCGCGCTGCGTTCGTCAATCTACTCTCGGAGATGGGCAAGTCGAGTGTCATGATCGGCCTCCGGCATGGATCGAGGCGGCAGCCGGCGCTGCAAACGCACCAAGAAGGGCCTTAGCCGATATCTTCAATCGCGCTATGGCCGCTACGATATGGATTCTTGTGCTGTTAGTTACACTTTACGGCAAGGGCGCGCGAAAACAATCACTATCCTTTGCGGTCGTCCCACAATAACTAAAGATACCTTGCGATCCTTGACTATTCTTGCCAGCATGAGAGTCGACGGCGCAGTGCCGATCCGGCCTTATAGGCAACAACCTTAATTGGGGGTAACTAAACAAATGTCTCAGGATAATTCAATGCCGTCTCACGAGGGGAGTTCCAACCGCACGCCTGCCAGGCGCGTCTTTGAGGGCGCCCTTATCTGGAGCGTAGTCGGCTTGTCGATTGCACTGCTGCTGACTGTGGTGGCGGGCACGGTCGATGTGATGCCGGCCTCAGTGGCGGTGGCGTGCCGGTTGACGTTGACTTACCTTTGCGCGGTACTCACGCTGGTGGCAACGGGGTACACTGCAATAGACGTTTTGAAGTCGCGCGCTCGCAGTTAGTTTTTGCGGGGTGGCACTGCGCGCCGCCGTCTCCTTCTGCGCAGGTGCGAAGATCAGTTCGCCTTGCGCGTTTCAGTAGCTGCTGCCCGTCCCGGACCTCCGCGCCACGCTGAGGGCCAGTCTGCGCAGCGGCATTATCCCTTGATGCCGTTAGCTGGTGCCCGGGGGTGGGAATCGAACCCACACTCCCGTTGCCGGGAAAAGGATTTTAAGTCCGTTGCGTCTGCTCGTAAACAATTGATAGATTGTGGGTTGCATTTCTGAAATGTGGAACTGTATAAGTAATTGCGTAAGTGACGAGCCGCGCGGCGTCCGGTCCAGCTAAGCTTGCAACTCGATTGCGGGCAGTTCTTTACGAATCTCGCGCTCCGTGCAAGCCGAGCCATGGCCGCCCTTGCTAGTGCAGCAGCGATTCCCAGTTGGCTGGCACCCTTCCTGCGGGTCCAGGTACGGGCTGACTTTCAGGATGCGCGTGCGGCGGAAGCAATTCCACACCTTTGATCGTCCCCCGCTTCCCGTAATCGAAGAACCAGTCCTCACCCGGCTCAAAGCTGGTTATGATGAGATGCCCTGTCGCCGCCGCATGCTTTGATGCATGCTGACTCGGAGAACTGTCACAGCATCCGATGTGCCCACACTCCGCACAGCGACGGAGATGAAACCACCAACCGTTCGGTGACGCCAGGCATTCCACACACCCGTCGCCACTTGGTTTCGAAGCGAGATTAAATCCGCGGCGATCTTTCTTCATTTTCGATTTTCATTTTAGAAACTGCATGTCCAGCAACGAGTTCAAGGCACCAGCAAGATCTTCCCGATGCCACCCTTTTCCGCCGCTGCTTGAGCCTCGCCTGCTTCACTGAGTGGCAGGGTCCGGCTAATCGGGATTACCAGCTTGGCATCTCGCACCGCTTCGGCCATGAACTCGAGCGTTTTCCTGTCGAATTTCGAGAATACTGTCACCACCTTTACAGATGGGAACTCCGCGGCGTTCTGCGGTGCACCGACAACCGATGCATAGACTCGTCCCGGCTTGACCTTGGCGATCAGCTTCTCGGCGGTTCTTCCGCCGACTGTATCCGCCACCGCATCGAGCGGCGGAAGATTCGCAATCGCGGTGTCGTCGTCGGTTGCGACGACCTGATCCGCGCCGGCTGTCTTCGCGTCGTCGATCTGCCTCTTCAAAACCCCTGCGATCACAGTCGCCCAGCGTGCCTTCGCGGTGAATACCGCCGAACGCCCGACGTTTCCAGCAGCACCTACGACGAGAACCGTCTGGCCGGCTTTGATCCCCGTAGCTAAGAGGAGTTGGTTGCCAGTCGTCGTCACCAGCGGCAACGCTGCCGCCTGGAGCAAATCGAGCCCCTTGGGAACTTTCGCCAGAATCGCGGCTTTCACGGCACAAAGTTCGGCGTAAGTATCGTCCGCCATAGCGAACACCTGGTCGCCGGCAGAAAAGCCTTCCACTCCCGGCCCAATCTTGACCAC
>JBEKPZ010000131.1:0-21789 GCA_049520215.1 Bryobacteraceae bacterium
AATACCGTCTTCCTGGTGACCGGGGCGGACAAAGCGCCGGCTGTGGGTGACGTCTTCCATCAGGAATTCGATCCCAAACATTACCCCGCGCAACTGATTTCGCGGCAAGGTAAGCGGGTCACGTGGTTCCTGGACCAGGCCGCCGCCGCCGAACTGGCCTAATGGAGGGCGGGCTTCAGCCCGCGCGGGGCTTGAGCCCCGCCGGCAGCCCCCTCAGATATTTGCCACCAGTTGATACCTGGCGGCCAACAGCGCAACGATTCTCTGCCGTCCGTGTCCCGGATTCGGCGTCTCCCGCGTCTTCAGCAGCCCGAACGACTCCAGCAGCCGCACATCGCGCATCACCGCCTGCCTGTCCCGCTTCAGTTCGCGCGCGAGTTGCGAAACGGGTATCGCCTTTGTACCAACAGCGTGCAGCAATCGGATACGTTCGGTCGAGAGTACTTGCAACAGGTCCGCTGGGTCTTCAAAAACCACTCTGATCTCGGCTGGTATCCTTTCACCCCGATCCAGCTTGCGCGCGCGCTCGCGGGATCGGGTGAAAAACTCGTCCACGGGGCCGGTCGTCAGCGTTATGTCGGCGCTTGCCGCGGCTTTACTGGCTGTTCTCATCTTCCTGCCTCCACAATTCCTGTACTTCTTTGAGAAAGCGGCGGTTCAGATCCTCATACGTCTTGAACTCGATCCGTTCTACTTGACCCATGAAGTGACGGTGGTGGTAACCATGCGCGTTGTCGTAACCGAGCACGCGGCCGTTGTCCACGCCACAAATGCGTGGGTTCAAGTACGCGAGACTGTATCGCGCTACTGTCCCGTCCTCATCCTGCCAGACCTCTCCTTTAGGGATGGCGCCACGTCTGGGCCGGCTCAGATAGAAGCTCTCATCGACCGTCTTCCGAATCCGCGCCGCCTTCGGCGCTGTTCTGGCCACAGGTTCAGTATAACGCAGCTAGGATGATGGGCGTCTCACCTGCTGTTGTGAAGCTGTCGCGCCTCACTCAATCCAACCGCCGCCCAGCACCAGATCCCCGTCGTAGAACACCGCCGCCTGCCCGGGCGTAACCGCCCGCTGCGGCTCATCAAACCGCACCTCCACGCGCGCAGACTCGCTGGTGGGAGACACCGTAGCCGGCGCTGCCGCGTGCTTATTGCGAATCTTCACCGCCGCGCGCACCGGCGTTCGCAACCCCGCAAGCGAAACCCAATTCACTTCCCGCGCCGTCAGGCTGGCGCGCAGCAACTGCTCGTTACTCCCCACAGTGACCCGCTGCGACTGCGGATCAGTCGCGATCACATAGAGCGGCTCGCCCGTAGCGATGCCCAGTCCCTTGCGCTGCCCCACGGTAAAGTGATGCACGCCGCCGTGCTCGCCCAGCTTGCGCCCATCGGCGGTCACGATCTCGCCGCGCGCCTGCGTCTCCGGCACGCCCTTGTCGCGCAGGTAAGCGTCGATGAAGGCCGCATAATCGCCGTTCGGCACGAAGCAGATCTCGAAGCTCTCTCCCTTTTCCGCCACAGCCAGTTGCATGTCCCGCGCCAGCCGCCGCACTTCGGCCTTACGCATCTCGCCCAGCGGAAACAAGCTGCGCGCGAGCTGCGCCTGCGTCAGCCCGAACAGGAAGTAGGTCTGGTCCTTGGATTGATCCACGGCCGTGCGCAACTGATACCGCCCGGCGGCCGCGTCGAAAGTGATGCGCGCATAATGCCCGGTGGCGATCTGTCCCGCGCCCACCGCATCCGCCATCTCCAGAAACTGATCGAACTTGATGAAGTTGTTGCACAGCGTACACGGAATGGGAGTCCGCCCCGCCAGATACTCCGCAACGAACGGCTCGACGACGCGCGCCTCGAACTGCCGCTCGAAATTCACGACGTAGTAAGGAATGCCGATCTGCTCCGCTACCCGCCGGGCATCGTACACGTCGTCGAGCGAGCAACACCGTCCGGTGGCGCCCTCCACGGAAAGCTCGGGCATCCGCCGCTGATTCCAGAGCTGCATGGTCAGCCCCACCACAGGCTGGCCGCCGCGCGCCAGCAGCGCCGCCACCGTCGAGCTATCCACGCCGCCGCTCATGGCGACGGCAATCGGCGCGGCAACAGGCGCGGCGCTCATACCGTCACCGGGGACAGCTTGCGCAGATGCGCCACCGAGGCCGCCACCGCCTCCACCAGCGCATCTACCTGTTCAGCCGTGTTTGCGCGCCCCAGCGAGAAGCGGATGCTCGAGCGCGCCCGCTCCGCCCGCAGCCCGATGGCCGTCAGCACGTGCGACGGCTCCACGGCTCCGCTGGAACAGGCCGCGCCGCTCGAAACGGCAAAGCCGCGCAGGTCCAGCGCGATCACCAGAGCTTCTCCTTCCAGACCGTCGAAATACATGTTCGCCGTATTGGGCGTGCGCGCCGCGCGATCGCCGTTCACGCCCGTTTGCGGAATGCGCTCCAAGATCGCCGATTCCAGCCGGTCGCGCAGTTCGCCGATGTGCCGCGCATCCGTCTCCAGGCGTGCACCCGCCAACTCCGCCGCGCAGCCGAAAGCCGCCGCCCCCGGCACATTCTCCGTCCCAGGACGCATCTCCCGCTCGTGATGCCCGCCAAACTGAATCGCCCCCAGCCGCGTGCCGCGCCGCACGTATAGCGCGCCGATCCCCTTCGGCGCATAAATCTTGTGGCCGGTCACACTGTACAGATCCGCGCCCAGCGCTTCCACATCCACCGGAATCTTGCCCAATGCCTGTACGCCATCCACGTGCAGGTACACGCCCGCCTCGCGCGCGATGGCCGCGATCTCCGCCACCGGTTGCACGGTTCCCAACTCGTTATTTGCGTGCATGACGGAGACCAGCACCGTGTCCGCCCGCAGGGCGCGCCGGATCGCGTCCGGGTCCACGATGCCCCCCGCGCTTACTGGCACATACGTCACGGTCACGCCCTCGCGCTCAAGCTGCGCGCAGGCATTCAGCACCGCCGGATGTTCGATCGCGGTGGTAACGACGTGCCGCGACGCCCGCCCCGTCTGGTGCAAAGCGGGACGCACGGTTCCGAACAGCGCCAGGTTATCCGCCTCGGTGCCGCCGCTCAGAAACACAATCTCCCGCGGCTGGCAGCCGATCAGCGCCGCGGTCTGCCGCCGGGCCATCTCCAGCCGCTGCTTGGCGGCCTGTCCGAAATGATGGATGCTGGAAGCGTTACCATACACTTGACCGAGACACTCCGCCGCGGTCTCCAGCACTTCCGGAGACACCGGGGTTGTCGCGTTGTGATCGAAGTAGAAACGCTGCACTTCTTTTCATTCTAACAATGCCCGCGCCGCTGATTACCCTGACCACCGATTTCGGCCTGTCCGACTATTACGTGGGCGTGATGAAAGGCGTCATTCTCTCGGTCTGCCCGCGCGCGCGCATCGTGGATATCAGCCACGGAGTGGGCGCCTTCGAGATCGCCGAGGCCGCCTTCACGATCTCCCAGGCATACCGCTACTTTCCGCGCGGCACGGTGCACGTCGTGGTGGTCGACCCCGGCGTGGGCACTTCCCGCCGCCCCATCCTGGCGCAGGCCGCGGGACAATCCTTCGTCGCGCCCGATAACGGCTTGCTTTCCATGATCTACGCGCGCGAAAAGCACAGGGTGCGCGCGATCTCGAACGCGCGCTACTTCCTGCAGCCGGTCAGCAACACGTTTCACGGCCGCGATATCTTCGCACCGGTCGCCGCGCATATGGCGGGCGGCATCGCCGCGGCGCGCTTCGGCAAGCCCATCGCGGACTATCTGCGCCTGGATTTCGATAAGCCGGCGCGCACCGGACGCCGGACCTGGACAGGCGCCATCCTGAAGGTGGACCGCTTCGGCAACATCGTCACCAACTTCCCGGTGGAAGACTTTCCGGACCTGGATAAACGCGCGTTTGAGATGGCCGCAGGTCCGCAACGCATCGGCGTGCTCGCGCATCACTACGGCGAGCGCAGCCCCGGTGAGCCGTTCCTGATCGTGGGCAGCGCGGGCTATTACGAGATCTCGGTGGGCCAGGGGTCTGCTGCGAAGTTGCTAGGCTGCGCCGCCGGCGCACCCCTGGAATTAACGCTGTTGTAGGGCGGGACTCCAGTCCTGCGCGGGTCCTCCAGGACCCGCTCTTCGTGCAACAGGCCGACGGAGACGTCGGTCGCAGGACTTTCCAGAAGTGCGGGGCTGAAGCCCCGCGCGGGATAAATCCCGCCCTCCAGGGCTTTGGGTTTCTGCTTTTGGTGACGGCCCCCGCCCCACGAACTCTACTCGCTGCGCAACGCGACCATTGGATCCACGCGCGTAGCTCGCAGCGCCGGCAGAAAGCAGGCCAGCGCGGCCACCAGCGCGAGGAACGCCGCGGCGGACGCGAACGTGAGCGGATCGGAGGCGCTGACCTTCACCAGCATTCCGCCAACGATGCGCGCCGCCGCCAGAGCGACGACGCTTCCGCCTAGCAGACCCGGAACGATCAATCGGAGTCCCTGCCGCAGCACCAGGGTCAGCACGTCGCCGGGCTGCGCGCCCAGCGCCATCCGGATACCCATCTCCTGCGTGCGCTGGCTCACGGCGTAGCTCATGACGCTGTACAAGCCGATGGCCGACAGCAGCAGCGCGATGCCGCCCAGCACACCCAGGAAGCTGGCCGCCACGCGCTGCGCGAACAGCGATCGAGTGGTGGCTTCGGATAACAGCCTGGTACTGAACACCGCGTCCTGATTGAGCGCCAACGCCTCCTGGCGGAGGACGGGAGTCATCCGCGACGGGTCGCCAACGGTCTTGATGAAGATCGAGAAGTTCAGTCCGGGCTTGAACCATTGGCGGAACGGTATGTAGAAGAACGGTGTGGGGCCCTCGATAGGCGTGTGATATTTGCTGTCCTTCACCAGCCCCACCACGGTCATTGGGGTGCCCTCGCACTGCACCTTGCGGCCGATGGGGTTTCCACCTCTGAAGAACCGCCTGGCGAAAGTCTCATTGACGATGATCACTCTGGGTGCACCAGCTTCATCGCGCTCGGTAAAGTCGCGGCCTTCGAGCATCCGGATGCGCAGCAGATTGAAGTAGCCGGGCGGAACAGTGGCGCGATGGATCATCATCTGCTCATTGGGCGCGGGTGAGTAGCCCTCGACGTTGAGCTGGTGCCATGGAATGGAGCCGGTCCCGGAGGCCGTGGACATCGGGGTGACATCGGAGTAAGTCACGCCGACCACTCCCGGCTTCGACTCCAGCCGCTGGCGGAGGGTCCGGCAGAAGTCCCGCTGCTCCTCCGCTGTGTAGCCCGCGTACGAAAGATAGAATTGCGACACCGAGATATTGGTCTGGTCGAATCCCGGCTGGATATCGCTGGCGTTCCTGAAACTGCGATAGAACAGCCCGGCGCCGATCAGCGCCACCATTGCCAGGGCCATTTCCGAGACCACCAGCAAGCCGCGCAGGCGATGCGATCCGGAACCGGCGCCGCCGCTGCGGCCGCCTTCTTTGAGCGTTTCATTCAGGTTGGAACGCGCCGTGATCAGGGCCGGCGCGGTGCCGGATAGCAGTGTCGCGGCGGCGGTCACGAGTAACGTGAAACCGAGGGTCGGGAGGTTCAATCCGCCGCCCACATCCAGCGGAATATCGCTGACAGGAGCCAGGAACAGCAGCACCGGTCCGATCCACAAAACCAGCGTGAGTCCGGCTACCGCGCCACCGGCGGCCAACAGCATGGTTTCGACTAGTAGCTGCCTCGCGAGACGCGATCGCTGGGCCCCCAGGGCCAGCCGGATGCCGAGTTCCCTCTGGCGGGAGACCGCGCGGGCCAGCAACAGGTTGGCCACGTTCGCGCAGACAATCAGCAGGAGCAGCAAGGAGAGTGCCATCAGAATTCGAAGGGGCTGGAGCAGCATGCCCTGCGCGCCGAGGTGACCCTTCCAAAGCGGCGTCACCGTGAGATCGACCCCCCGGTTGGTGGCGGGGAACCAGGTGGCCATCCGTCTGCCCAACGCGGCAACTTCTGCGCGCGCCTGCGGGATGCCGACGCCGGGCTTCAGCCGCACAATCGTAGAAGTCTCGTCGCGCGTCCCACGGTAGTGTAGGGTGCCATCGCCGGTGCCCATCGCGGTGGCCATGGTAATCGGGATCCAAACATCGTAGAGCACGCCGGCGAGCGTGCCGTGGAATTCCCGGGGCGCCACGCCGATGATGGTCAGGGGATTCCGGTTCAGGCGGATGGTCTTGCCCAGCACCTTCGGGTCGCCGCCGTACCGGGTCTGCCACATGCCATAGCCGATCACTGCCACCGGGGCGCCGCCTTCCTGGTCGCGTCCTTCTTCGGGCAGAAACGTGCGGCCCAAGATGGGCTTGACCCTCAGCACATCGAAATAATTTGCCGAGACCAGTTCCGCCCAGGCGCGCGCCGTTTTTCCGTCGGCCCCCACGCTGAGGGGCGTGAACCGTCCGAGCGCCACGCCCGAGACCAGCTTCAAATTGCGGCAATAGTCGCGGTAGTCGATATAGGAAGTGTTAACCAGAAACTCTCCGGTGGGGGTCACGGTTTCGATGAGGGCAAGTTCTCCCGGATCGCCGACGCCGGGGAAAGGGTGCAGCAGGACGGAATCGATCCAACTGAACACCGTCGAGTTGACTGCGATGCCCAGGCCGAGCGTGAGAACGGCGACGGCCGTGAACCCGGGGCTGCGGCGCAGGATCCGCCAGCCGAATGTGACGTCCTTAAGAATGGCAGGCATGACGAGATTAAGATCTGCAAATCGACTTCCAATTGTAAGTCCTTAGCGGCGCATGGGATTTGGATGCGCGGGCTGTCCGCTTTTGGGAAGAAGCCGTCCGCGCCCGAGCGCCTGCGCAAAAACCCGCCCCGTGTGCCTGCGCGTCACACCTGTGCCAACTCCACCTGTTGTACCCGCCCTCCGCATTGGCTAGAATGGACTTTTGCTCAATCTGCGAACTGGCTTAGCCCGAGTGAAACTGTTTCCCGGAATTCTACGTCTCCGTAACAGCGCAGAGTGGAAAGGTATGTTTTCATGATTTGTTACAGGCGCGCCTGCCTGTCGATTGCCGTTCTTTGCCTCTGCGCAGCCATAGCTCCCATCGCGTGGGCTCAGAATCCGCCGCAGCAACCACCGCCCGCTCCGGCGCCGCCACCGGCGCAGGAAAAGAAGCCGCAGAATCCGTTTGAAGCCGTGCCCGAAGCGGCCCAGCCCCAGCAGGCCAAGCCGGCGCGAGCAGCGCCCCAGCAGCCCGCTCTGGAAGCTCCCAAGCCCGCGGAGCAGCCCAAGGTGCAGCCCGGCGGGCAAGTCATCGAAGCGATCGTGTTCACGGGCGCGCGCCGCGTGCCGCAGGATACTTTGCGCGCCCTCATCGCTACCAAGAAAGGCGATATCTACAACGAGGACGACCTGCACCGCGATTTCATGGCGCTCTGGAACAGCGGCCGCTTCGACGATATCCGCATGGAGACCGAAGCGGGGCCCGGCGGCGGCCTGCTGGTGCGTTTCGCCATCACGGAGCGCCGCGTGGTGCGCTCCATCAAATACGAGAACGTCAAATCCCTCACCGTCTCGGAAATCCTAGATCGCTTCAAAGAGCGCAAAGTAGGCCTCTCGGTCGAGTCGCAGTACGATCCCAACAAGGTGCAACACGCTGCCGTGGTGATTAAGGAATACCTGGCCGAGCGCGGCCGGCAGTTCGCCACCGTCGAGCCCGAAGTGCGCCAGGTCCCGCCCTCCTCGCTCGAAATCGTCTTCAACGTCAACGAAGGTCCCAAGATCAAGGTCGGCAAGATCACCGTCGAGAACAACCACGCCTTCACCCAACGGGAAGTGATCCGCGCCATGAAGAACTCGCACGGCTACGGCATTCCCTACTCCATCCTTTTTGAAAATATCTTTGCTTCAACCTACGATTCCTCGAAGCTCGAAGAAGATAAGGAACGCGTCCGCGACGCGTATCAATCCAAAGGCTATTTCATGGCCAGGGTTCTCGACCAAAAAACGGAATTGGTCAATACCGGCGGGCACGGCTTCAAGCTTCCCCTGATCCACGAGAACAATCCCGGTAAGGCCATGAATATCGCCCTGCCGGTCGAGGAAGGCCGCTTGTACCGCCTGAACAAGATTACCTTCGTGGGCGTCAAGCTATTCCGCACGCCGGAAACGCTGATGCGCCCGTTGTTCGGCATGGCCGAAGGCGATCCCTTCTCCACCGCCAAGCTGCGCAAGGGCATCGAGAACCTGCGCAAGCTCTACGGCGAGTTCGGCTATATCGATTTCGTGCCCGAGCCGAATTTCGACCCCCTGCCTAACACGGACAAGATCGACCTCACGCTGACCGCGGACGAGGGCAAGCAGTTTTTCGTCAGGCGCATCGATTTCTCGGGCAACGCCACCACGCGCGACAAGGTCATCCGCCGCGAGATCATGCTGGATGAGGGCGACATCTTCAACAATCGCCTCTGGGAGTTGAGCATCCTGCGCCTGAATCAGTTAGGCTACTTTGAGGCGTTGAAAGCCGAAGAAGCCGCCGACATCAAGCGCAACACTCAGACCAGCACGGTGGATATCACCCTGAAGGTCAAAGAGCGCGGCAAGAACACCATCGGCCTCAACGGGGGCGTCTCCGGAATCGCGGGCAGCTTCGTGGGCTTGAACTATGCCACCAACAACTTCCTGGGATTGGGCGACACGCTTTCCATCAACTCGCAATTGGGCACGCGCATGCGCAGCGTGTCCACCGGCTTCACGGAGCCGTACTTCCTGGACCTTCCGCTGCAGGTCGGCGTGGAAGCCCACCTGACCCGCTTCGATTACAACCAGGGTCGCGAGGCTTCCATCCTCGCCGGACAAAACCTGATCCCGCTGTTCAACGCGCTCGGCTCGCAAAACCTGCTGAATTACATCCAGACCGGACATGGCTTCTCGGCGTCGGTCAGTTATCCGTTGCGGCGCAGCTTCTCCCGCCTGGGCGTTACTTACGGCTACGACATCTCCAACGTCAAGACAGAGACCACCGCCGCGACATCCTACTTCGATTACATCAATTTCAACGGAATCGTCGGCCCGAACGCCCTGCAAGGGATTCGCACCAGCCGCATTGTGCCCTCGTTTACGTACAATACGGTGAATCATCCCATCACGCCGACCGGCGGCAAGAGCCTGTTTATCTCCACCACCTTCGCCGGCAGCATCCTGGGCGGCAACGTCAACACCATCCAGCCCGTTATCGAGGGCAAGTACTTCAAACCCGCGCCCTGGCACAAGTCGAACATCCTGGCCTTTCATCTCCTCGGCTCCATGATCACCGGTTACGGCGGCAAGGAGATTCCTCCCTTCTCCCGCACTTATATCGGCGGCGAGCAGGACATTCGCGGCTTCCAGATTTGGGGCATCAGTCCCATCGCCTTCATTCCCAGCGAAGCCACCATCAACGTGCTGAACAACGACGGCTCGCAGCGCAACCAGCTCATCAACGGCGTCGCTACCAACGTGACCATGAACATACCGGTCTACCAACTCGCCTTCCCCGGCGGCGATACGCACGTGGTCGGTAATTTTGAGTACCGCATCCCGATCTTCGGACCCGTAGTCCTGGCGATTTTCGCGGATGCCGGTATCGACAGAATCCTGCGTCCCGGCCAGTTGAACATGGATCCCAGCCGCATCGACTATTTGAATAACGAATACCCCACCGCGGGCTTTCAAGGGAAGGCCATCGTGTATCCGGGTACGCAGAAACCGCGCATGTCCACTGGTCTGGAGTTGCAAGTGCTCCTGCCTGTGGTGCAGGCGCCTTTCCGCGTCTACTGGGCGTACAACCCGCTGCTGGTGCGGGAGTATTTGCAACCGCCCATCGTGTATGACCGCTCAGTCTTTCCCAACGCGGCGACGTTCGACAACGCCATTCTGTCCTATGGCAACGCCTACCCATTCCTGGAGCAGCACGATATGTTCCGCTTCACCATCGGCCGCACGTTCTGAAGGCGCGGCTCCGACGCTACTTGTTGCAATATGTTAGTATCGAAACAAATTCAAGGAGTTTCAGCTTGACAAAGAATTGCGTTTTTCTTCCCGCCATCGCTCTGGGGGCAGCCTTGCTGGCCCAGGCCCAGACCGCGGCGCCGCCGCAGACCCCGCCTCAGGCCAAGGTCGGGATCATCGCGTTCCAGAACGCCATCATCGCCACTAAGGACGGGCAGAAGGCGGCCGCCGACCTGACTGCCAAGTTTGGACCCAGAAAAGGCGAGCTGGAGAAGAAGCAGAGCACCATCGCCCAATTGCAGGACCAAATGCGCAAGGGCAGCAACACCATGAGCGAGGAAGCCAAGCAGAAGCTCGCGCGCGAAATCGATCAGACCACCAAGTCACTGAACCGCGAGACCGAGGATGCGCAGGCGGAGCTCGATCAGGAGCAGAACAGGATCACGCAGGAGCTGGGGCAGCGCATCATGGCCGTGATGGACAAGTACGCCAGGGACAACGGCTACACGTTGATCCTGGACGTGAGCTCGCAGCAGTCGCCGGTGTTGTTCGCCGCCAGCGGCACCGACATCACGCAGGATGTCATCGCCCTGTACGACAAGAACTCGCCATCGGCAGCGAACCCCTCCAAGCCAGCCACGCCGCCGCCCCCGGCCGCCGCCAAGCCCGCCGCCGCGCCGCCCAAGCAGTAGCGGCATGGAGGGCGGGCAATCTTGCCGGCAGCCGCCTTTTCAGGCGGCTTGCAGCATTACCGGCTATCCCGCCGCTCAGGCAAACTGACCACTACCGGGCTCTCAGTGGTAATCTGACTCAGAGGGTGCCATGAGACTTCTCGGCGCAGTCTTCGTCGCGTTTCTAGCCTTTGGGCCGCTTTCCGCCCAATACCGGTCCGCCGGCGGTTTTGGCGGCGTCTCCGGTGGGCGCTCCACGCGCGGCACGGGCCACGGCTCCCGCCGCGGCAACACCTCCGGCGTTTATGCTTACCCGGTCTACATAGGCGGTTATGGTTATGGCTTTGCTTACGGTTACGCCCCTGTGCCGCCGGACCAGCCGACGTCCAACGTCACCCAGGACAATCTGCCGGCGCAACCGCCCGTGACGATCAACCAGTACTTCGGCCCGGCCCCCGCCGATCAGGAACCGCCGCCCGAGGCCGCGGCTTCCAACTTCCATTACTACCAGGCGCCCTCGAACAACGATGCCGCCCCCAGCGATGCGTCCTATTACCTGATCGCGTTCAAGGACCACACCATCTACTCGGCCGTGGCCTACTACACCGAAGGCGACACGCTGCACTATTTCACCTCGGGTAACGTCCACAACCAGGTATCCGTGTCGCTGGTGGACGACCAGTTAACCGAGCAGTTGAATCGCCGGAAAAAGCGACCACAGATGGACACAGATTCACACAGATAAAACCGGCCCTAACTTAACTAAGGTGGACATCGCTAAGTTTACAGAGATGCGGGTTGGCGATCAGGCGATCCGGTATGACCGCAACAGAACCCAGCACATTTATAATGGCCTCGAGAAGGGGGGCGCCGACGAATGCGGTTGCGTCTTTTGCCAGAATTTCGCAGCACAGCGTGACTCCGCCTACCCGGACTCGTTCAAGAGCTTGCTCGATCAACTCGGAATAGATCCGGCGAAGGAAGGAGAGGTATATGAACTCGGCCCCATCGAAGGAGGAAAGTTCACTTACGGCGGGTGGTTCTACTTCACTGGCGAAATGATCGAAGCGGGCGAGAGGAACACACAGTTAGACGGGTTCGAGTATTGGTTCACTGCAAAGTTCCCCGATGCGCCCGCCTTCCATGGCGGACCGTTGCTCGCCGTAGAGTTCCTCACAACGATCGACTGGGTGCTTGCCGTTCGGCCCGAGTGATCCCCAACCCCCAATCCCAGCCCCGTGTCTTATCCGTGTGCATCTGTGTCCATCCGTGGTCCCATGCTTTTGGCCAGGCGTTTCACGAACTCGACGTCGCCTTCCAGAAAATCGAACTGCGTCAACTCGTCCGGCGCGACCCACCGGATCTCCTCGAACACGCAATTGCGCGGCTCGCCGTCGAAATCACTCACCGCGTAGAAGATCAACAGGATCGTGCTTTTGCCTGGGTAACAAAACTCGTAGCGCTCCGCCTCGTCCCCGGGACGCGCGCGCACGTCCAGCTCTTCCTGTAGCTCGCGGCCGAGCGCTTGGGGCGGGCTCTCGCCCTCTTCGACCTTGCCGCCTGGAAACTCCCATTTCAGCGCATGCGCCTGGGCCGCGGTCCTGCGGCAAATCAGGATACGCCCGCCGCGTCGAATAATAGCCGCTACGACGGTAGTCAAGTCAGGCCAGCTCCAGCGCCTTGAACCGCTCCAACTCCGCGGCCGGCAGCTCCGGCAGCCTGTCAATCCGTTGCCGGAACCATGCCCATGGGATATGGAATAGCTGCACACTGGGCTGGAACTTGGAGCTCTCCTGGATGAAGCAGCTATGCGTACACCAGCAGTTCGCCTCGGGGATGGCGCGCACCTCCGCGCGCATGGCCTCCGACTCCAGGGCGCGCCGCACGTCGAAATCGAAATCCGCCAGGTTCCCCACGATCCCGCGCATCTCGCAGGCGCGGAACCGGCCGTTGTGATCGATCACGATGGAGGTTTCGCCCGCAGTGCAAGGCATCGGCCATTTCCGCGGCGATTCCAGACACTGCTCGTGCAGGTCGAAGTGGAAGCGCAGGTTGCCCAGGTAATACATCTTCGCGAAATGCCGCACGCCGGGCGGCAGGTGCGCGAAGAGCTTGCCGGCATAATGACGATGGAAAGGCAAGAGGCGGCGGTGCAGGGCGGCCACGCCCTCTCGCGTGAGTTGCTTCAAGCTGGGATCGGGCGCGGCGCCGCGCACGACTTCGAAATACTGCCCGTCGATATGGGTCTGCTCCATCAAGTGCAAGCCCAGCGCTACGATCTCGTTGTAGTTCTCGCGCGTGATCACGGTGAGCACGTTGCGCCGCAGCCGCCCGACGCCCGCATAGCGCCGTTCGGCCTCTTCGATGGTGGCCAGTGTGCGTACGAAATTGTTGGGCACGCCGCGGATCGAATCGTGCGTGTTGGCCAGCCCGTCGAGCGAGAAGTTCAGGTCGATGGCCACGTCCGGACAAAGCTCCAGCATGCGGTCCATGGTACGGAAGATCTTCTCGGGCAGGAGGCCGTTGGTCGGCAGGTTAACGTTGCGGACCCCGTTGCGCCGGACGAACAGCGCCACGATTTCGGCTAGGTCAGCGCGCAGAAAAGGCTCGCCGCCGGAAAGCCACAGCTTGCGGAAGGGCGGGGCGGTGGCCGAGATGCGCTCGATTTCGGGCGTTGTCAGATCGTCGGGGCTGTTAAGCTTGTCAAAATAGAAGCAGGTGCGGCAGAGCGAATTGCAGCGCGACGTGACAAACAGAAAAAGCGAGTTGAACTCCCGCGCGCGCACGCGTTCCTTGAGAATTGGGAAGTACTGCCGCATTAGAATTATTGGAGCATAAATGTACTCCGCGCGCCTGCTCGATCATTTCCAAAACCCGCGTAACGTGGGGGAACTGCCGCCGCCGGCGGTGACCGTCGAGGTATCGAATCCGGTTTGCGGCGATATTCTGCGGCTATCGATCGAGTTCCGGGACGGCCGCGTGGCCGAGGCCCGCTACAAGACGCGCGGCTGCACGGCCTCCATCGCGGCCGGCTCCGCGTTGACCGAATGGTTGATCGGCAAGACGCCGGCGGAGATCGCCGCCATCCTGCCGCTCGATGTCGAGAACGCTGTGGGCGGTCTCAGCGACGAATCCAAGCACGCCGCACGCCTCTCGGTGGACGCCGTCAGCGCCGTGCTGCGGTTCATCGTGGGGCGGGCGTCCACGCCTGCGGCGGGTCTCCAGACCCGCCCTTTCTCGTAGTACGCGGCGAGGCGACCTGAGAGGCCGCCGCAGGCCACGGGCCTGCCCCACTGCCAAGCTACCAGTCCGCGTAGGGAGTGCCGTCCAGCCCTGTCTTATCCGATCCGCTCTTCACGTCGAAGATCCCCGGCTCGGTCTGATCGACGCTTTGCAGCGCATCCTCCTGAATGGTGTGCCAGGTATCGTTCGAGCCCGTCATGGGATCGATGGGGACGTCGCGCAGGTAACCGCCCGCCACCAGATCCTGCAGCGATTGGGGCGCCTTCTTTTTGTCGTAGGTATACTCGTCGATCACCTGCCGCAAGGTGAACAGGTTACTCTTGAGTACGCTTTCTTTCGACCGGATGATCGCCTTTTGATATTGCGGAATGGCGAGGGACACCAGGATCACGATGATCGCCATGACGATCATCAGCTCCACCATGGTGAAGCCGAATTCGCGGCGGTGCAACCCGCGTCCCCTACCAGTCGGAGTAATTGGTTCCATCCGGCGCCTTATCCGTGGTCTTGGTAAAAACATCGAAGACGTTCTGCCCGCCCCAACTGTTGGAGGTCGGGTCATCCTTGGTGCTGCGCATGCCCCAGTCGATGGAGTTGGTGAAGGGGTCCTTGGGGATGCGTCTCAGAAATCGAATCTTCTTATCCACCTGGCCTTGCAGCTTGACGCCCTCCACCAGGGTCTCCAACTTGTCCGGGTAGTTATCGGTATCCATCTTCTGCTGGCCGAGATAGCCGGCATCGGCATAGTCTTTGTACTTGTCGATGGCCGCGCGGATTTCGCGCTCCGCCCAGCGCAGCTCCTTCTCGCGCTCGATGCGGACCCTGGAACGGGCCAGCGGCACGGCCATGGTGGTCAGGATCAGCATGATCGAGAACGCCACTACCAGCTCTACCAGAGTCAGTCCTCGCTGATTCTTGCGTCGCATACCTTATCTCACGTTTACGGTCAGCAGCGGCGAGGAGTTGGATATAGGTTGGCCTTGCGAGTTGCTGGGGCTGAAGGCCGGCGCGGAAACGCTGGTGGCGCCGCGCGCCAGCGTGGTGAACGAGAGCGTGACCAGCATGCCCGAGCCGGTGATGCCGCCGGTACCCGGAAGGCGGTTCAGGGTGATATCGGCCTCCCCGGTGTCGTTTTGAATATTCTTGGTGAAGGTGGCCTGCTGGCCGTCGCTGGCCATCAGGTTGCCCTGCGCCACGTCGTTGAGCTTCAGCACCTTGGGATCGAACTTGATCTGCAAGGGAGCGGAAAACAGGTCCGTGGCATTGGCCATGACTAGGTTAACGCTGAACGATCCGCCCATGATGGTCTCCACTTGCGCCGGCACAAAGTTGACCGACGCATTGGCTTGCGGCGGGGCCGGTGCGGATGGCGGCGCGCCCGGAGTGGACGTCGTGGCGGACGGGGGAGCGTTGACCTGCGGAACAGTGACGGGCGCCGCTGCCGGTGGATTCGCGGAAGCGGGGGGCGTCGCCAATGGAGCGGCGGGCGCACCGGGAGCGGGCGGAGTGGCACTCTTGGGCGCCGGCTCACCGTCTGCTTGCGGCGGATGCGCGTAGTTCAGTTTCACTACCGTAGCATTGCCGACCGCGATGCCGCGCATCTCTTCTTCGGTGTAATCGGGTCGCCGCACGATGTGCGGAATCAGCGCAATCACCAGTTCCTGCGAGCTCTTGCTGACCTGCTTGCTGCTGAACAGCCATTTGATCACCGGGATGCTGGAGAGTCCCGGAATGCCCGTCAGGGTGGTGCTGTCCGAACTCTGCTTCAGCCCGCCCAGCAGGTTGACTTCGCCGTCCTTCATGCGGATATCGTGGATCACTTTCTCCTGGGCGATGATCGGCTGGGAGATGCCGCCCAAATTCACGTAGCTCTGCACACTCGATATCTCGACCTCAATGTGCATCGATATTTCGCCGTTGTCGTGCACCTTGGGGGTCAGATCCACGTTCACGCCCACATCGATGAATGTGAACTGCGTATTCACCAGCGGGTTGATGCCGACGCCGCCAACGCCCGGCTGAAAGCTTCCCGAAGCGATAGGCTCCTTCTCGCCGATCTTCAACGTGGCTTTCTGGTTGTCCACCGACCGGAGTTGCGGAGATTGCAACACGCGCGTACCGCTGTCGCTCAGCACCGCCTGCAACATCCCGGATGGCAGCACCGTGGAGAAATCGTTTGTGCCCACCTTGCTGAGGAGGGCGAGCGGGACGGAAGCCGAGGTAGAGGTGGTGGTCGACCCGGTGGTCGCAGTGGTGCCCGTAGTATTGGTGGTCGGAGTGGAAGTGGAAGCCGTGGTGGAAGTCGAAGAACTCGGAGTACTGATGGTGGAGCGCGGTGCAAAGTTCACCGGAATGCTCAAGCTGCTCAGGGCCGCTCCCAAAGTGCGCGTCATATCGCTTGAGACCTGAAAGACCAGCACATCCACCACCACTTCCGACTTGGGCTTGTCCAGGTCGTGGATGATTTTTTCGGCCAGTGCGATGCGATCCGCCTCGCCGCGCGCGATGATGGCGTTCTGCGCGTTATAGACGAACAGGCGCTGGATGTCGGCCACCGAGCGCACCGCAGTCACAATCTCCTGCAGTTCCTGGGGCGTGGTCACGTTGGTCAGATAGAAGACCTTCATCACCTGTTCTTCGTAGTCGCGGCGCTTGGTGGTGTTGTCCTGCGTGACGAAGATGGTGTTGCCGGAGAGCGGCTTCCAGAAGGCTTTGCTGACGATCGCCAGGTAGTCCAGGGCTTGATACAGAGTGGCGCCCGTGAGCTCGATCGACTGCTTATTGGTTTCCTTGAATTCCGAGTCGAACAAGACATTGATGCCGGCCAGTTTGCCCACCGTCTCGAAGAGAATCTTGGTGGGCTGGCCGTTCATCTTGAGGTTGATGGGCTGCGCGTTGAGCGGGCGCAACTCCGGCACCGACAACATGGAATCCAGCTTCTCTTCCGAGTTGCGTTTAGCCAGTTGGGACGGCGTCAGGCCGCGGGTGTCCGAATCAGCGCCTTTTTTTTTCTCCCGCTCGATCATCTGGACCGTGGTCTTGATCTCCTGCTCCGCCACGCTCGAAGACGGATCCAGGCCATAGGCCTTCTGGAACTCGAGCAATGCCGGCGCCAGCGATCCATCTTTGCGCAGCTTCAGGCCTTGCGACACGTGGGCTTGCGATGCCTGGAAGCGGGCTTGATGCACTTCCAACTGGTAGCCGGGGTCGGCAGGGTCCTCGTTGAGAGCTTTGTTGTAGAAATCCAGAGCGCCATCCCAATCCTTGTGCGCTTCCCGGTCCTTGCCCTGGGCCAGGAACTTGTCCCCTTTGCGCGTGCGCGCAGCCGCCGGAACTGCCAGGCACCCAACCAGCGCCACCAGCCCGAGCAGAGCGGCTAAACTTTTGAAAACAAGATGGTTTCTATGAATACCAGGCATGCGGAGACCATATGGTAAGATTGAAGAAAGCCGGGTGCTCCAGGCTGCTTCATCTGGATGACGCTGCGGGACTGCCCAGCGTTGAGAGCAAATGTGGCCGGAAAAGAAGCCGATTTCAAGATCCTGAGCGACAACCGTTCGGCGAGCCACAACTATTTTCTGATGGAGCGCTTTGAGGCCGGCCTGGTGTTGACGGGCACCGAAGTGAAGGCCGCCCGCGCGGGCAAGGTCCAGCTTAAAGAGGCCTATGCCGCGATCGAGAAGAACGAGGCTTGGCTGGTGAATGCGCACATCAGCCAATACGCCTACGGCAATCGTGAAAACCACCCGCCGGTGCGCCATCGCAAGCTGCTGCTGCACCGCAAGGAGATCGACAAGCTGCTGGGAAAAACGCGCGAAAAGGGACTGTCGCT
Source organism: Bryobacteraceae bacterium (assembly GCA_049520215.1). GTDB lineage: Bacteria > Acidobacteriota > Terriglobia > Bryobacterales > Bryobacteraceae > Bog-159. The sequence continues at coordinate 17,717 of JBEKPZ010000131.1, forward strand.
GATTCCCACCAAGGTCTACCTGAAGAAGGGCCGCATCAAGTGCGAAGTCGCGCTGGCGCGAGGCAAGAAACTGCACGACAAACGCGAGACCGAACGCGCCAAGACGGCTGAATCCGAAGCGAGAGCGGCGGTGCGCGCGAGCAAAGCGAGACAGTGAAAGAGAAGTCAGAAGTCAGGAGACAGAAGTCAGAATGCAAATCACCCTACAACGCCAACCAATTGAAGAAGTGCAAACGGACGCGCTGATTTTGATTGTTTTTCAGGACCGCCGCGAAGACCGCCTGGGTTTGGGCGAGTTGTTCGATGCGGGCGAGATCTCCGGCAAGGCGTTCGAGACGACGCTCGTGCACAACGTGCCGGGTATGCGCGCCAAGCGTGTGCTGGCTGTGGGCGCCGGGAAGCCCGGGAAGTTCAACGCGGCTGAGCTGCGCAAGGCCGTGGGCGCCGCGGTACGGCACCTGAAATCGAAGTCCATCACGGAGGCCGCTGTTTGGCTCGACGCCGCTCAGACCGGCGCAGACGATGTGGCGGCCGCCGTGGAAGGCGCCATCCTGGGCGATTTCGAAACGGATCGCTACAAGACGGATAAGAAAGACGTCAAGCCGCTCGAGCGCTTCACCGTGGCTGTGGCTGAGGGCGGTCCGCAGCTTGACGCCGCCGTCGAGCGCGGGCGTATCGTCGCCGAAGCCCAGAATTTCACGCGGGAACTGGCCAATGAGCCGTCCAACCGGCTGACGCCCATGGCGCTCGCCGGACACGCCCGCCGCATGGCCGAAGAGTTCGGCCTGGAGTGTGAGGTGCTCGACCGCGACCGCATGACCCAGCTTGGGATGGGCAGCCTGCTGGGCGTGGCGATGGGCAGCGCCGAACCGCCCGCCCTGATCGTGCTGCGCTACCGTCCCGCGGCCGCGCACGCCGGGCCCGTGCACCTGGGCCTGGTGGGCAAGGGCGTCACTTTCGATACGGGCGGCATCTCCATCAAACCGGCCGACGGCATGGAAAAGATGAAATACGACATGGCCGGCGGCGCGGCCATGATCGGCGCCATGCGGGCGCTGGCGCAACTCAAGCCCGCCATTCCCGTCACCGCGCTGATACCCGCCGTCGAGAATATGCCCGGCAGCCGGGCCCAGCGTCCCGGCGACATTGTGACCTCGCTGTCCGGCAAGACCATCGAAGTGATCAACACCGATGCGGAAGGGCGCCTGATTCTGGCGGACGCCATCAGCTACGCGCAGAGGCTGGGCTGCACGCACTTGGTGGATGCGGCCACGCTTACCGGGGCCGTCGTGGTGGCGCTCGGGCACATCCACGTGGGCCTGTTCGCGAACGACGATGCGCTGCGCGAACGCGTGTTGCTGGCGGCGCGCGCGGAGGGCGAAAAGATGTGGCACATGCCGCTGGACGACGATTACAAGGATTATCTGAAAAGCGTCTTCGCCGACCTGCCCAACGTGGGCGGCCGTTACGGAGGCGCGGTTACGGCCGCCATGTTCCTGAAGGAGTTCGCCGACCCGACGCCGTGGGTGCATCTGGATATCGCCGGCACCGCCTGGCTTGACGACAGCAAGCCGTTCCTGGCCAAGGGTCCTACCGGCGTGCCCCTGCGCACCATGGTGCGGCTGGCCATGGACTGGCAGTAACGTCGAATCCTCGCATATAATAGGCGTATAGACGTTTGAGCGTTTATCAATTTGAGCGTATAGGTGGCCAAATGGAAGAACAAGCCGTCCGTTGGAGCGTCAAGGTCTCGAAGAACACCGATCTGACCCTGCGCACGTTCCTGGGCGCCCACGGCATGAAAAAGGGCGATCTCTCGAAGTTCATCGAGGAAGCCGTCCGCCGGCGCGTGCTTCAGTGCACCATTCAGGACATCAGGGCGCGCAACGCCGATGCCGACCCCGATGAAATCCAGCGCATCGTCGAGGAAGCCGTCAGCGAGGTCCGCGCGGAACGCCGCGCTAAAGGGAAGGCTAACAAAGCCTGATGCGCGTGGTCCTCGATACCAACATCATCGTATCCGCCCTGATCGCCCCGGCCGGCAAGCCCGCCGCTATCATCGACGCCTGGCTGGACGGAAAATTTACGCTCCTGACCTGCGCGGCGCATGTCGACGAGCTGCGGGCCACGCTGCAAAAGCCACGTGTGGCCGAACTCGTCAAACCACACAAGGCCGGCCGTCTGGTCAACCAGGTCAAGAAGCTCGCCGAGGACATCGATCCGCTGCCGCGCGTGAAGCGCTCTCCCGATCCCACGGACGATTTTCTTCTGGCTCTGTCTGAAGCGGGCAAGGCCGATTATCTGGTCACAGGCGACAAGAGCGGGCTGCTGGCGCTCGGCCGCCACAAAGGCACGCAGATAGTGTCTGCGCGCGATTTCGCCGCGTTGTTCGCATGACTTCCCCGGAGGACAACACAACGATGCCACACGATCTGATCCCACTGACCGGAAACAACAGCCTCCCCCTCCCCGGCCCAATCCTTCAACCGCCGGGAGCGTCCTCGAGTTTTCCACGGTGACCGCCCCGAACATCGCGGGAAAAAACGATGCCCTCGCTAATTCGCCCGCTATGCACGTGGGCCGGTTATTTCCTGGCCAAGGCGTCCAGGGTTGTCTTCGGACAGGCTTGCCGACCTATAGGCGCAGCGATACCCTAAGGATTACTCAATACGATGTCACGTCCGATCATTCGGCGACTGAAACCAGAAGAAGAGGAAGTACTCCGCAAGCGCGAGGAGTTGGCCGCCATTCGCGCAACCCTCGCAGAGCGTGAGCTGGAGCTTGTTGATCTCCGTAGCCAGCTTGCCGCTTTTGAGGGTCGTTACCTACGGCAGGTAGGCACACTTTACGCTGAGTTGGACGAATGGAAGGCGCGAATCTCCGAGTTGGATGCCCGGCTTCATCCTTCTGACGCCTCGACGGCACAGGCGGAGGAAGCACGCGAACACGCACGCCAGACGTTTGAAGAGGCTCACGGCGGGGCATCTGAAGCCAAGGACTTCAGCCCATCTCCTGAACTTAAGCGGATGTACCGTGAAGCAGCCAAGCGCATCCATCCAGATCTGGCTACAGATCCCGCCGATAGGGAGCGCCGCACCCGCTTCATGGCGGAAGCGAACCGCGCCTATGAAACAGGCGACGCTGAGGCGCTCCGACGCATTCTTGACGAATTTCAAGACGGCGCGGACGCGGTGACAGGCGAGGGGATCGGTGCCGAATTGATCCGCATCATCCGACAGATCAGCCTAGCCAAGACTCGACTTTCGGCTATTGAGCGGGAATTGGCCGCGCTGCGCAAAAGTGAAATCGCCTTGCTTAAGAAGCAGGCTGAAGAGATGCAGGAAGAAGGCCGTGACCTGCTGGCCGAACTGGCGGCTGCTGTTGGGGAACAGATTGATCGGGCCAGGAAGAAATACGAATCGCTCCTCAGGCAAGAAAGGCATAAACCGGCTTGAGTGATGAATCCCAACTGCAGGTCAGGCCGAAGGATAGCGACTCGTCGCTGAGCCTTTCTAAGGGTACGATCAGCCTCATCGCTCGGGGCCGGCGGGATGCGGCTATCCTGACAGAACCGCCGCCTCTGAAGCCGGCGGACCCGTTATCGGAAACTCGTCGACTTGCTGAGGAAGGCGATGCTGACGCCCAGTACGATCTCGGCGACGAATACCACGACTCTGGCGACGACGCCGAGGCTGCGAAATGGTGGCGCAGGGCTGCTGAGCACGGACATGCCGGGGCCGAGAACAATCTCGGGGCGTTATATTGCTACGGCGAAGGAGTCGATCAGGACCTCGCTGAGGCCGCGAAGTGGTTTCGCAAAGCCGCCGAGCAGGGGCATGCCTGGGCCCAGCGTAACCTCGGCGATGCTTACAACGACGGTGAAGGGGTTACACAAGACCACGCTGAAGCGGTCCGCTGGTTCCGTAAGGCAGCTGAGCAAGGAGTCACCGAGGCTCAATACAATCTCGGTATTGCGTACGGCATTGGCAGGGGAGTCCCCCGGGAGTCCCCCAAGACCTCGCTGAAGCAGCCCGGTGGTTCCGTACGGCTGCCGAGCAAGGAGACACCGATCA
>JBEKPZ010000132.1:0-26620 GCA_049520215.1 Bryobacteraceae bacterium
CTTGCAGACGCTGGCCGAAGGGAAGCGCTCGCCGCCATGCAGGCTGACGTGCTGCCCCGATCCCAGGTGCAGTACGGCCGCTCCCACGGTGCCGTCGGTTTCAGCCGCAATCTGCCGCCAGCGCTCGGAGAGCGTGTTCACGGGCGCCGCGGGCAGGCCCGCGCCGAATAAGTAGAGGCACCGCCGCCGCGTCAATTCGATCATGAAGGCTCCAGACGGCGGCCGCGCGCGACTTGCGTGAGCCAGCGCCCTGCCGTGCCGATCGTCGCGGCCACCAGACAGAAAGGCATCTCCGAGCGTAAGATGCAACCCGCCCTGCTGAAGAATCGCAGAATACCGAGCGGCGACACGTGTATAGGCCGCCACGGGAAGAATAAGCGGTCTTCAGAAAACGGAAACAGCAGCATCACGCCGGACCCGCCATCGGTGAGCGCATCGAGCAATGGATGCGTGATGGCGCATCCGGCCCACAGCAGGCCAAGCCATGCCGCCGCGCGCGCCGACCGGCGCCCCGCCGCCATCGCGGCCAGACTCCCCGCCAGCAGGAGCAGAAAGAACGGAGAGTGGAAGAACCCCCGATGGCCGAAGAAACTCCCGTACGGAATGCCGAATGCGCGCATCGAAATCGTGTCCAAATCCGGAGCCACCGCCAGCGCACCGCAAGACACCGGGATCGCCCACCCCGGCAAAAGCCCGCGAAGGGTGCGCGATTCGCAGGCCGGCAGCGCCAGCGCGGCGCCCACAATGGAATGCGTGATGGCGGAGGCCATTCGGTTCAAGCCCGTAAGGTCTGGCCGCTGCGCAACGCTTGATTCCCCAGATGTCCCGCGCGCGCGGCGGCGACCCCTACGGCCACTGGCGCGTTGGGCGTATTCCGCGAGCGAATGCAATCGAGGAAATTCTGCACGTGCTCGATCGCGCCATCGTGCGTGGAGTGGACCTCCTGCGCCACATCTTTAAGGTCGGGAAGCTCGGTGTATCGCGGCTGCTCGGGATAGACGGCGAAGCCGCCGCGGTGAAGGCGCATGAGGGCCTTGGCGCCATGGAAGATCAGGCCGCCGCCTTCGAGGTAGCCCATCAGGCTGCAATCGAAGTTCACCTGTAATGTAAGGTCCCGACTCACGAACGCTTCCCGGCGAAGGCGCGTTTTACGCCTTCGGGGTCATGTGCAATCACGCTGAGATAGGCCCGCGCCGGCTGGTCGGGTTCGCAGCGTCCTTGTTCCCAATCGCGCAGCGTCCCGAGCGGGATATGGTAGCGAGCCGCAAATTCTTCCTGGGTCAGAGCCAGGGCGCGGCGCAGGGTTTTTCGTGCGCGGCACCCGGCGCGCGGTGCGAAGCTGCTCGGGCGTCATCGGCCGGGCGTCCGGATCGCGCATGGCCGCGGAGGTAACCTCTGCGTCGGTCATGGCGCGCAATCGCGCCCAATCCGTTTTGTCTTCAATCGGCTTGGTGGAACCGTCGGGCAACACCTGAACCAGCGTTCCGTTACCCAGCCGTTTGACTGCGATAGTATTCTGTTTGCTCATGCTTCGTTGCTTTTCTTGGCTGAGATAATGCGCGTACGCTCGCCCCGTTCCGTATAAACCACCGTCAGGATAACGTCGTTCGCCATGCCCGTGATCGCGTACTTGCGCTCGCCTGGATCACTGTCAAAATCACAGCGATCCAAGGCAAACACATCGTCAAAAACACAACGCGCCGCCTCGAAGCCGACGCCGTGTTTGGCTAGGTTGCTTTGGGCTTTCGTAGCATCCCACTCGAATTCGCCTTCGCCCATATGGTACGGGCTGCCCGTAGTTTTGTCAAGTCAGGCGGATACCTCAGATCGGGGGGCATAGCCTTAATCTCACGCTCTCTAAAAGGGGGGCGGGGGCCCCCAAGGACTGTTGGCGTCCGCTGCTCGAACGAAATAGTTGCCAAATCTCGCTTCAACGGGTGTCTGGATCGTCCCTGATCTCGGTTGCGACAATAAGCCCAGCCCGGCCCGAAGATGGGTGCAACAAGACCACGCCGTTAACCAAATAGCTACCGCACAGAACGTTCTTGTCTCCGCAGACTTTTGACAACCAGCCTGACGGCAATGCCGTCGTCGCGGTCACAGAGATCACGTACCGAAGAGAACCCGCTGTGAGAAGAAATGTAATCCCCATTCCGCTGCCGGTGTCTCGCACAACGTCTGGTAAAGACATCACGACCTGTACGTTGCCCTTGACGTTGATCTCCTCCAGCGGGGCGGCACCCTTACTATTGAGTAGCTGCACCACCTCCGTGTGGCCGCCCTGCCAGGCAAGGAACGACGCTGTGGAGCCGTCGCCCAGCTTAGCATTCACATCAGCCTTGGCGGCGAGCAGTACCTGAACGACGTCCAGATGACCATTCTGTGACGCGTACATCAACGCCGTGGCTCCTTGAGAAGTCTTGGCGTTCACATCGGCCTTGGCGGCGAGCAGCGCTTGTACGATCTCTGTGTAACCGGGCCCCGAAGCCGAAATCAGAGCGGTAAATCCGGAATTGTCCTTAGCTTTCACATCAGCCTTGGCGGCGAGGAGCGTCTTGACCCGAGCGGAATCGCCCTTCGTGGCGGCTGCAATAAGATCTTGCGCGTTTCTGCTGATTGTTTGGCGCGCCGCATCATTGGCTTGGCCCTGAGCGGGCGGCTGGTTAGCCCGGGACTTTGTGGGCGGCTGCTGAGCGTTCACGTGGAAACTGGCAATGAGCATGATCGCGAGGACGGTGAAAACAGCTTTTGGGGCGACGGCTAGTTCTAGCATGGCGCAACACAGAATATCAGGAATCAGCACAGGCGTGGGGCCCCGAGCAATGTGCAGGGCCGCGGAGCATTGGTTTGGCCTTCCCGCGCGGACGGCATCCCTGGCGGCTTAGCGCGGCTGGGGCAACGCCGCCCTCGAAAAGCGCTACGCCCCTGCGAAGTTCGCGTTCAGCTCAACGCGTCTTCGCGGAACGAGCGACTGCACGGCCGCCAGGCAGCGCCATCAAGCCCGTACGGTCTGGCCGCTGCGCAACGCCTGATTTCCCAGATGCCCCGCGCGCGCCGCGGCGACCCCTACGGCGACTGGCGCATTGGGCGTATTCCGCGAGCGAATGCAATCGAGGAAGTTCTGCACGTGCTCGATCCCGCCATCGTGCGTGGAGTGGACCTCCTGCGTCACGTCTTTAAGGTCGGGAAGCTCCGTGTATCGCGGCTGCTCGGGATAGACGGCGAAGCCGCCACGGTGAAGGCGCATGAGGGCCTTGGTGCCGTGGAAGATCAGGCCGCCGCCTTCGAGGTAACCCATCAGACTGCAATCGAAGTTCACCAGGAAGTTGCCCGGATAATGAAACGCGGCGCTGACCGTGTCGGGCCACTGCCACTCAGGAATCACGTAATGGCCGCCCATGGCCTGGGCATCGATGGGCGTGTCGCTGGACATCGCCCAGTGCGCCACATCCACCCAGTGGAGGAATAGATCAGTGAGCGAGCCGCCTCCGAAATCCCAGAACCAGCGCCAGTTGCGGAAGCGTTCGGGATCGAAGGGCTGATCGGGCGCGGAGCCCAGGAACATCTTCCAATCGAGTTTCGCGGCGTCGATGGGCGGGCGCTGGGCGCGCCCCTGCAGGTGATTCTGATACCAATACGTGCGGATGAAGGTGACCTGGCCCAGGCCGCCCGAGGCTACAATCTCGCGCGCCTGCTGGAAGTGCGGCCAACTGCGCTGCTGCATGCCGGTTTGCACAACGCGCTTGGATTCGGCGACAGCGGTGAGCAGCGGATCGCCTTCCTCGATGCGGTGGGTGACGGGCTTCTCGACGTACACATCCTTGCCCGCGCGCACCGCGTCGATCGCCATGGGGACGTGCCAGTGATCGGGCGCGCCGATTACCACGGCGTCGATATCCGGCTGCTCCAGCAGCTTGCGGTAATCGGTGAACTCGCGCGCTTCGGGCGCCGTTTTTTCGCGCGCCTCCTGAAGGTGCGGCTGGTAAACGTCGCAGAGGGCCACGATCTGGCTTCCGGCGTCCTTGTTTAGCAGGCTAAGCAGATATTGGCAGCGTCCGCCGGTGCCGATGCCTCCAATGCGGATGCGGTCGTTCGCGCCCAGGATACGGCTGTAGGATGCGGCGGTGGCGAGGGCCGTAGCCTTGATGAATTGACGGCGGTCTGTCATTGGCTGCTCCTTGTGCGGGAGGCTGCCTGAGAGGCCGCCGCAGGCCGAGGGCCTGCCCCACGCAGGGTTTGGGCTAAGATTTCTTTTTTCGGACGGGGGCTGCGGCGCCGCAGGTGAGTCCCAGGGCTTTCACCTGCGATTTCGCCTTACTGGCGAGATCGCTGGAGGGGAAGCGTTTGGCCAACTCGCAGAACTCCTGCTTGCCTTGCGTGCGCTTGCCGGTCTTGACCAGGGTGGCGCCCTTCATGTAGAGCGCGTCGGGAGTTTTGTTGTTGTCCGGATATTTTTCCAGGACCATGTCGAACTCCTGCAGGGCCTCGTCCAGCTTGCCCTGGCGGAAGTGGATCTCCGCGATGTAATACTGGGCGTTGGGCGCCAGATCCGTGTTGCCGTAATACTTCAGATAATCGTTGTAGCCCCCCAGCGCCAGATCGTCATTTCCGCCGCTGCGGTCGCGATTGGCGTTCTGGTAGAGCTTTTCGGCGGGCATAGGCGGAAGGCTGCCGGCCGCGGGACCTGGGCCGGGCACGTTTCCGGGTGCGACCGAAGGCGGTGGCGCGGCGGCGGGCGCCTGGATGGAGCGCACCGCGTTGCCGATGTCCACCATCTGCTGCTGGAGTTTGCCGACCTGGCTCGAGATATCAGCCACGGACTCCCGCAGCGCGCCGAAATCGGTGGTCAGGGTGTCCACCTTGGCCCCCATATCGGTAACCGTCGTAACGACTTTGGTCTGCTGATCCTTGCTGGTTTGCTGGAGACTGCTCTGCAACAGGGCGACCGAGGTGTTGGCCTTGTTGGCGGCGTCCAGAGCTTGCTGCACCAGCACCTGAATGGCGCTCAGCTTTTCATCCTGGGAACGTTGCAGGCCGCGGCAACAGCGTGCGCCAACGCCAAAAGGTCATAGAATCTCCTTGTGAGCGGGACGGATTCGCCGTCCCGCCAGTTGCGGATGGGCCGGGACTCAACCGGCCCTTACCCGATTTTACTGCCCGGTGGAGAAGTGCGCGCGGCGGTTCTTCTGCCAGCACGACTCGTCGTGATCGGTACACTGGGGACGTTCCTTGCCGTAGCTGATGGTCTTCAGCTTGTCGCCAGGGACACCCAACTGCACCAGGAAGTCCTTAGCGGCGGCGGCGCGTTTGTCGCCGAGAGCCAGATTGTATTCGGCCGAACCGCGCTCGTCGCAATGGCCCTCCATGGTGACGGTGGCATCCGGGAAGCTGGCGAAGATGGCCTTGAGGGCGTCGGCGTCCTTGGTGAGGGCGGCGCGGGCATCCTCGCGGATATCGCTCTTGTCGTAGTCGAACAGGGCGTCCACGACGGTGCCGGAGAGCATCTGCTCGAAGGTCGGCTTAGGCGCGGCGGGTGGCGGCGGAGGTGGCGGCGGCTCGGTCACGTTGACCGTGGCCGTTGCGGTTTTAGTGCCGCCGGGGCCGGTAGCGGTGAGCGTGTAGGTAGTGGAAGATCCCGGGAAGACCCGGCGGCTTCCGCTAGCCTGCACTGTTCCGATGGCGTTATCGATGGAGGTGCTGGTGGCGTCGGTTACGTTCCAACTCAGCGTGGACGACTGGCCGCGCTCGATCGAAGTTGGCTCAGCCGCAAACGCGGCGACCGTGGGCGCCGCGGGCGGCGGCGCCGGCGCCGGAGCTGGCGCAGGCGGTGGCGGTGGCGGCGGTGGCGGCGGCGCTTTCTTCTTGCAACCCGCCGCGAACATCGCCAACGTCAGGCAAATGCCAATGGTGCTGATTTTCCGTTTATTCAACATGAACTAAATCCTCCTGAAAAAGTAGTGCAGGGTGTGGGGTGCGCCCTATTTTGCCCATACCGGGGTCCCATTCTTTCCGGCCGTGGTCAACTGCTTGAGCTGTGTGCCGTCGGCCAGCATGGTCCAGATCTGCTCCGAACCGCTGCGCGTGGACATGAACGCCAGGCGCCTGCCGTCGGGCGCCCAAGTGGGGTTCTCATTGCGCCCGGCGCCGTAGGTCAACTGGTTAAAATTGCGCGAAGCCACATCCATCACGAAGATATTGAAATTGCCGGTGGCGAATCCGCGCGTCCAGGCAAAAGCCATAATCTGCCCGTTAGGGTGCCAGCACGGGTTGGAGGCCTCTCCTTCGCCATTGCTCAATCTCTGCACGTCGGCGCCATCCATATTCATCCGGTAGATCTGCTGGGGTCCGGACCGGCCTGAAACAAAGACCAGATCGGTTCCCGTCTTGGGGTTCACTTTCGGCTCGACCTCCAGGGCGGACGTATTTGAAATGCGGCGCAGATTGCTGCCGTCGATATTGGCGGAATAAATCTGCGCGCGGCCGCTGGCCGTGGACGAGTAAAGCAACTGCTTGCCGTCCGGCGTGAAATCCGGGGTAGCGTTCATGGATGCGACTTGATTATAAAACGGCAAGCGCCGTCCCGTATCCGTCGAGAGAATAAATATAGCAGGATTGCCGCGAGCGAAGCTAGTAAACGCGACTTTTGCGCCGTCGGGCGAGACGGCGGGCATGATGGATAGCGAATTGAAACGGCTGATCTGGCGCTGGTTGGAGCCGTCGGGGTCCATGACCCAGATTTCCTTGTGGCCGGTGCGATTCGATACAAAGTAGATCTTAGTGCCGAGCAGGGAGGTGCCGCCCATCTGGGCTATGATATCGGCGGCGAATTCGTGGGCTGTTTTGCGGGCTCCGGCTTCGTCGGGGGAACCGTAATAGCGCTTGTCGAGGACCTGGGCTTGCGAAACCGTGGCTTGGCCTACGTTGAACAACCAGCCGTAGAGTACCAGCACGTTGTTTTGCACGGCGGTATAGCCGAACGCCAGGTAGTTCGCCGAGACCGGCGGCGAGGACCAGTCCGAGAGCCACGCGCCGCCCCCGTTGCGGGGTTGTTGGCCGGGGCGGGCGGGCTGGGGCGGCGGCTGCTCGCGGAAATCCGGGGGCTGCTGCGGCACCTGCAGCGGATACATGGTTTTGGGGACCATTTTGAAAAGGCCGGAGGCGTCCAGATCGTTGTAGAGCGTCTCGTTGAAGGCGTTCATCAGCGGCTGAGCCGCGCCGCTGCCGCGCAGATCGGGCACTGCAATGGCGGGGCGGTTGCCGCCCTCCAACTTGATAACGACATCGCTCTGCTGCGCAGCCAACACCAGAAGGATCCCGGTGAACGCCGCGGCGAACCAAAAGACTCTTTTCATTTATCGCCTCAACTCAAACCAGAATTCGATGGTGGCGGCGTTCCGTTCATAAGCGGCAGGCAAGGCCGGGAACGGCTGGGCGTCGTAGATGGCGCGCTGCGCAGCGTAGTCCAGCGCCTGGTTCCCACTACCCTGTGCGACATGCACGTTTTTCACCGATCCATCCCGCATCAGATCGAAGGTGACGATGGCTGGTGGAAGCGTGTGAATGCGCGGGTCCACGTCGCCGGTGTGCCACTTCTCCGCGACTTTTTGCCGCAGGATCATCACGTAGTTTCCGAAGCGGTTGCCAAACGGCGATCCCTGGCCGACGCCCACTCCGCCGGAGCCGATCTGCCCCATCATGGGCGAAACCAGAGCCTGGCCGGCTTCGCTGTAAAGCTGGTTGGGACGGTCCTGCTGCTTCGCGCGCCAGGTGTTCGCCGCGGACCGGGCCACATCGGATGGCTTCGGATGCGTGCGGCTCTTGATGGGGATGGCATCCGGTTCCTCGGCGGGCGCGCGCTTCTTCGGTTTGGCAGCGGGAGGAGGAGTGGGTACCGCCGATTCGGTGGGGTTCGCCAGCGGGTTGACGATACCGCTGCGCGACGGCAGCGGAATCTTGTTCACCACGTTGATGGCGATACTGCCCGGGCCGCCCGAATTGGCGTCGCCCCAGCTCTCATGAGGGCCGGAGAGCACCACGCCCCAAAGCAGCAATGTTCCGAAAATCGCCCCATGCAGCGCAAGCGATCCCAGCAGCGGCTTGTTCAGCGAATCCGCCTGGTCCAGGATGTCGGCGTGCGCGGGCATTACTTGCGCCTCTTGTCGGCAGCATCTTCCGGCTGGGTGACGGCATTGACCTGCAGCTTGGCCGTGCCCAACTCGCTCATGACCTGGGCGATGGGCCCCCAGACCGTCTCTTTGTCGGCGCGCAGATAGACGGCGGTGGCGCCGCTGAAGCGCCGCTGGATCTCGGCGGCAAGCGCGTTGATATCGGTCTCTTTCTCGTTGAGGTACAGCGTGCCGTCCTTGGTGATATTGACGACCGGCAGCTCTTTGGCGCTGTCGGCGACGGCGCGCGTCTTGGGGACGTCCACCTGGATGCCGAATTCCATGACGTGGGCGGTCAGCATGAAGATGATGAGCAGCACCAGCATCACGTCGACGAAGGGGGTGACGTTGATTTCGGCAAGCATGCCGGGGGAAGCGCGCCGGCGCGACCGGGAGTTGCCGCCACCATTGGTCGCGATCGCCACGGGCTATTCTCCGAAACTCCGCTCGGCCATGTTGAGGAATTCGAGCGAGAAGTCGTCCATGCGCGAGCCGATCTCGCGAATGTTGTGGCTGAACTGGTTATAAAAGATGGCGGCGGGGATGGCCGCGGCGAGCCCCACGGCCGTGGCGATGAGCGCGTCGGCGATGCCGGGCCCCACGGCGCGCAGGCTGGCGCTGCCCTGCATCCCGAGTTCCTGGAACGCGCGGATGATGCCGAGCACGGTGCCGAACAAGCCGATGAACGGGCTGACCGAAGCGGTGGTGGCCAGCCAGCTCATGTTGCGCTCCAGCTTGGTGAGTTCCTCGCTGGTGCCAAGCTGCAGGGAGCGTTCGAGCGAGATTTTGTTGGTGACGGAGCCGTGCGCCTGGATCTGGCGGTGGACCTCCTCGTAGCCGAACTCGAAGACGGAGACCAGGGGGGCGGGCTTGAACTGCTCGCTGGCGACCATGACCGAGTCGAGGCCGGTGGCTTTGCGGAAGGCGCGCAGAAAGCGGCGGTCGGCGGAGCGCGCCGTGCGCAAGACATTCCACTTGGCAAAAATGATAGCCCAGGAGAAAACGGAAAAGAGTATAAGGATGGCCAGAACCGCGATTGTCAGAGGGCCGCCGCGGCCAACCATTTGCCAAATGTCGATCTGCAGAAGGAATGCGGGCGCTTCAGGCGTCAAACCATCTCCTTATTTTCAAATCTAACACGAGCCGCGCTGCGCGCGTCGTGTGAAGGCTGATTTAAACGGGGGATGGGGGAGCGATCGACAGGCTAAAGCCTGTCCCACCAGGCATTGCAACTCAAGGCAGGCGATTGAATGCCGCCATCGCCACAGCCATGCGGGATTCCAGATAGACGTTCACGCGCGCTTCATCGATCAGGCCATCGACCCAGCGGATGGTGTATGTGACGGGGAAGGTAAGCGCTGTGCGGCCGGCCAGCGTCAGGGTCATGTCGGCTTCAAACACCGAAAGGTTGCCGGCGGTCCAAAGCTGTACTGGCGCGTGGCGGAGATCGTCCACATCGAGCGAAAACTGCACCAGCGCCCGGCGAATGGCAGCTCTCCCGGAAATCGGCGCTAGGCTCGGGAGCCTGACCGTCGCTCCCGCCGCAAAAAAGGAAGCCACCGCGTCGGCATCCAGGGAGTCCAGCGCGAGGAAGTACCTCTTCACGCGCGCCGGTAAGGACTCGGCTTCGCTTCGTATGGAAAGAGAGGAGAGAGGCTGCGCCACTGCGGCTGCGTGTCGAGTTTCCAGCAAGTATGTGAGGCGTGCGCCCGCGGCACAGGGTTTCGCGGTGTGTGTTAAGCCTAGGTAAAATGTGTGCGGAATTCTCCGGAGTGCGGGGCTAAATCCCCGCACGGGATAAATCCCGCCCTCCAGGATTATCGAGCCTTGCCCAGTTCCCTGCGTTTCCTGGCCCAGTCTTCTTTATTGACTTGGCGGGCACGGCCCACCCCCAACGCGTCCGCGGGGACCTCGTTGGTGATGACGGAACCGGCCGCGACATAGGCGGCGTCGCCCACTTCGACCGGCGCGACCAGGGTGGAATTGCTGCCGATGAAAGCCCCCGCGCCGATCTTAGTGGGGTGCTTGCGGGTACCATCGTAGTTGCAGGTGATGGTGCCCGCGCCGACGTTCACCCGCGCGCCGATTTCGGAATCGCCCAGGTATGCCAGGTGCATGGCTTTCGATCCGGCGCCCAGGCGGGTCTTCTTGAGTTCCACGAAATTGCCGACATGCGCCCCGGCGCCGACGTGATTCTCCATGCGCAGGCGGGCGTACGGGCCGGCGTGTGCCCCGCGCTCCAGCCGCGAGGTCCCGACGATGGTGAACTGCCCGACTTCCACTTCGTCAGCCAGCTCCGAATCCTGGATGATGGAGCAAGCGCCGATGCGGCAGTTTTCTCCAATGGTGGTGTGGCCGAGAATCTGCGCGAACGGCTCCACGATGGTGTCCATGCCGATGGTGACATCCGGGTCCACGGTGACTGTCTCCGGCTTCTCGACGGTCACGCCGGCCAGCATGAGTTCGCGTACCTTACGCTGGCGCAGCAGACGGTCCACCAGGGCCAGTTCTTCGCGGTCGTTGATGCCCAGCACCTCGCGCGAATCGTCGATGCGATAGGCGGCGATAGCGTGCCCGGCCCGGTGCAGGATCTCGACCATGTCGGTCAGGTAGTATTCCCGCGCGGGATTATCCGGGCGGAGCTCTTGAATGTGCCGCCAAAAGGGCGCGGCGCGATAGCAGTACAGCCCCATGTTGGCCTCCCGGATGGCGAGCTGCTCCGGCGTGCCGGCGCGTTGCTCCACCACGCCCGTGACCTGGCCGTCGCGATCTCGCAGCACGCGTCCGTAGCCAGTGGGATCGTCCATCGCGGCAGTCAGGATAGCGCCTGCGGCAGCGGAGGATTGCTGGGCCGCTACCAGGCCTTCGAGCGTCTGCGGACGCACCAGAGGGCAGTCGCCGTAAAGAATCACGAGCCGGCCGTCCAGACCCGCGAGCGTGTCCGCCGCGACCATCAACGCATGGCCGGTGCCCTTTTGTTCGGTCTGCTCGATGAAGCCGATGCCGGGCGTCTGTATGGCCGCGCGCACCTCGGCGGACTGATGCCCCACCACCACGAAAATCCGCTCGGGGGGCGCCAGTGCGCGCGCGGTGCGCAAGACGTGCTCCACCAGGTATCTCCCGCCGGCGCGATGCAGCACCTTGGCCTTGCGCGACTTCATCCGGGTGCCCAGCCCGGCTGCGAGAACCACTACCGTCAACGATGTATCCATTATTTCCTCCCGCTGGCCTTGAGCCTTTGCCGCCGGCCCTCGTGCGCCAGCCGCACGGCCATCGCGGCGGTTTGTTCCGGATCGTGGCGCACCTTCCTGGATTCCTGCAGCAGCTTGCCGCTCACCACCCTGACTCCCATTTTGGCGATTCGATCGAGGTCGTTTTCCACGGGTAGCGCCTGCTGCCTTTCGTAGCGCTTGCGCGCGGCCATCTGCATGGGCGCGACGTTGACGATGGCGCAATCGATCAGCTTGCCGCCGGCATGCTTGTGGATGGCGCGGATATGGTCGGAGGCGGTGAAGTTCATGGTTTCTCCGGGCTGCCACATCAGGTTTACAAAATACGCCTTGAGAGCGGGCGAGCGCCGTATGGCCGCGGAGATTCCCTCCACCAACAGGTTCGGGATCACGCTGGTAAACAGCGAACCGGGGCCCAGCGTGATGAGGTCGGCCTGAGCGATGGCGGCCAGCGTATCGGCCATGGGCTTCACTTTGCGGGGGCGCAGCCGGACGGTGCGGATGAGCCTGCGGCTCTTGCTGATGTTGGTTTCTCCGGTTACGCGCGTGCCGTCCTCCAGGGTGGCCTCGAGCGCCACATTGGCGGCCGTGGCGGGATAGATCCGGCCGGTGATCTTGAGCACTTCGGACGACGCTTTAACGGCCTCGGGAAAATCGCCCATGAGCTGCGTTAGGGCCGTCAGGAAGAGGTTGCCGAAGCTGTGTCCCTTGAGTCCCAGGCCGGCTTGGAAGCGGTGTTGGAAGAGGCGCGAGAGCAGGGCTTCGTCTTCGGAAAGCGCCACCAGGCAGTTGCGGATGTCCCCTGGCGGCAGCACATCGAACTCGCGCCGCAGGCGGCCGGAACTGCCGCCATCGTCGGTGACCGTGACCACCGCAGTGATGTCGATGAGCGGAGCGCGGTGTGGGCTGGCGTAGTGTTTCAACCCTTGCAACAGGGCGGAAAGGCCGGTGCCTCCACCAATAGCGACGACACGCAAAGGTGCGGAATTAGACATCTTGCTGCCTGCGCTGGTCTGGGGCCGAGCCGTGGGGCAGGCTGGCAGCCTGCAGGCCGATTGTCAATCGGCCTGCCGTTTGCGGCTTGCCGCAAGGTAGTGCAGCCAATCCTAGCTGTGTCTGGTTCTCAGTTCTTTTTGTCCGGATAGAGCAGCCGGTGGAACGCCGGCTGGCCGGCCATGGCCGCGAAATCGGGATCTTGGCGGGCGGCCAGCCGGTTACGAGGTTGCAAATCGATCGCACGTTTCAGGTTCTCATAAGCCGCCTGCAAATCTCCACCCAGGCTATGGCAGGCGGCCAGCGCGTAGAGCACATGATCGGCGGTGGCGTCCGCCTGCAAAGCGGCCCGCAGGTGCATTTGAGCGGTGGCAAGGTCGCGGGAGTTGATCAGCGTGATGGCATAGTTGTAGTGCTCTTCCGGCGTGTTCAACGCCGGTCCGGGGAATTCCAGGCGCTGCTCGCAGATGCGCGCGTGCAGGCCGGCGCGATGCGCCACGGCGCGATCCGGCCCGCCGACAGCCCGCAGAAAGGATTCCCTAGCCGGCCGGAACTGGCGCGCATGAAACAGGCGCATTCCCTCCTCGAACGACTGCATCTGGGTGGGTCCCGCTTCGTGCGGCGGCGCGGCTTGGCCGTTCTTGCCTTCCTGGGGCGGAGAAGCTCCCGGGACATTGCGCGTTTCGGCACTCTTCGGCATGGGTGTCTTCTTCTTCACGGGCATAACGGGGCCCAATAGCCGGCGACTGAAGTCAGTAAGGCTCTTATACCAGACCCGGTGCTTCGCATGCAAGGGGTGGTGAAGCATCTCCCCCAACCCTACCCGTCTGGCGATTATCGCACACCGCGCACCGGGCGTTATACTCAGTGTCGATGAAACTGGCCGCTATATTCTTAATATCGCTGTGCGCCTTTGCCGCTGCGCCCAGCACCGACATCAAAGTGGATCAGGTAGGCTACCCGGCCCACTCCCCCAAGCTGGCGATGGTGGTGTCCCATACTCTGGCAAAGGAGTTCTCCGTGCACCGCGCCGGCAACGACTCCGTAGTGTTACGCGGCAAGTTGGCGGAGCCCGCCAACGATCCGGATTCCGGCGATATCGTTCAGGAAGCGGATTTCACCAAACTCGACAAGCCCGGCAAGTATTATCTCGAAGTGCCGGGCGTGGGCCGAAGCTGGGAGTTTGGCATTGGCCCGGATGTGTTCGCGCGCGCGTTCTATCTGTCCATGCGGTCGTACTACGGGCAGCGTTGCGGGACCGCCGTGGACCTGGGGCCGGAGTTCCCCGGCTACAAGCACGCCGCCTGTCACCTGGAAGGGGCCTATCATGTTTCCTCGGGCAGGACCGGCCCGCACATCTCGGCCAAAGGATGGCACGATGCCGGCGACTACGGCCGCTACGTGGTCAACTCCGGCATCTCCACCGGCACCCTGCTGTGGACCTGGGAAATTTTCGGGGGGCGCCTGAAGCAGGTGAAGCTCGACGTTCCGGAATCCGGCAACGGCACGCCCGACATCCTGAACGAAATCCGCTGGAACCTGGACTGGATGCTCTCCATGCAGGACGACGATGGCGGAGTCTGGCACAAACAATCCAGCGAGCGCTTCTGCGATTTCATCCCGCCGGAGAAAGATACGCTGATCAGCTACCTCATCGGCACAGGGAAGCAGCCGTATAAGAGCTCTTGCGCCACCGGCGATTTCGCGGCCGTGATGGCGATTGCGGCCCGCGCCTACCAGCCCTTCGATGCCCGTTATGCCGAGAAATGCCTGCGCGCCGCCCGCCAGGCGTGGACGTGGCTGGAGAAGAATCCCGACGTGACGTTCCACAACCCTCCCGGCGTCCAGACCGGAGATTACGGAGACGGCGACTGCGCGGACGAGCATCTGTGGGCCGCCGCCGAGTTGTGGCGCTCGACCGGCGACCAAGCCTACGAGCGCTATTTTCTGGAGCATTTCGGGGCCTTCCGGAAGACGCTGAAGCCGAACGCGCCTCCGGATTGGGGCAATGTGGCGCCGCTGGCGCTGTGGACCTACGCGCTCGGGCACGGGAAGAACGCCGAGGCGGTCGCCGCCATCGCACAGGATTCGGCGAGCGCCGCCCAGCAGATCGTAGAGCGCGCCAGCCGCCACCCGTACCGCATCAGCCTGACTTCCGCGGATTACATCTGGGGATCGAACGGCGTGGCCGCCAATTACAGCATGCAGCTTTTAGTGGCTAACGCGCTGCGGCCCGATCGACGCTTCGTGGAGGCGGCGCTGGATAACTTGCATTACCTGCTGGGCCGCAATACCTTTTCGCTATCCTGGGTGACGCAGGTGGGGGCCAACCCGTACCATCATCCGCACCACCGTCCCAGCGCCGGACTTCCGGAACCGTGGCCGGGGCTGCTCTCGGGCGGTCCCAACCGCGGCCGACAGGACGCTGCGATGCGCAAGCTGCCCAACGGGCCTCCCGCAAAGATGTATCTGGATGAGCTGGCTTCCTACTCCAGCAACGAGGTGGCCATCAACTGGAACGCGCCGCTGGTGTTCGTGCTGGCCGCCGCCCTGGCGGGATATTGAGGCGCGCGGCCGCTCGGCGAAGCGCTTGATGCGCTAGCAGGATGCTCGGGCCACAGACTAGAGTCTGTGCCACCGGTTATCAATGACTTAGCGGCAGTTGGTGGCACAGGCTTCAGCCTGTGGGAGCCTTTTTCAGCATCCTGCTAGATTGCATGGCTACGCTATCGAGGTCGGCCGGCGGTATAGTATCCAACTGAGGTGTTTTATGCGGCGTGTCTTCGTGGGTTCATCAACCGAGGGCAGGAAGGAAGCTGCCGAGGTTTGCCATCTCCTGAAAAGTGAAGACACCGAGGCTGTCTACTGGCCTGAGATCTTCGCTCCCAGTTCCCTGACCTTTGAGGCGCTCGAGAGCATGTTGCTCGAATGCTGCGGCGCCGTCTTCGTAGCAACCCCTGACGATGATGGTACGATACGAGGCCGGCGCGTCAAGATGCCCAGGGCAAACGTGATGTTGGAGTTTGGTCTGGTCGCGGGCCGGCTTGGCCGCGCCAACATCGCCCTGTGCCAGTACGGACAGGCGGAGCTGCCTTCCGACCTTGAAGGGCTTACAGTTGTCCGGATGGATCGGCTCGCCTCCGACAAACGGGAGAATTGCAGAAACAACGCGCGGCATACCTTGCACTTATGGTCTTCTCAACTTGTGGACACGGCGGAGAAGATAGTGAGAACGCAAATCGTGCACGGCTACACGGGGAGGTGGACCTTCGCCGCCCAACTCATGAAGTGGCGCGGCCTCCGGGTGGATTATCCGAGCTTCGCCGAGCTGAACGGCTTTTTCGATTTGTACTTACGAGACAATCCTTCGTACCTGAGAGGCGACCAGATCGGGAGGGGAACAGCGCACTGCCGCCTCACTTTCGAGCTCTTCGACTCGCGACGCGAGGATCAACCGCCGTTTCGAGGTGAATTCCGCGTCGCCCACGAAATCGCGAATGTGTGCTGCTCCGGCGATGGCGGTCTGAGCTTCATCAGCACCGCATTTGCGCTACATCTGATGACGCCACCCAGCGGGCTACCCACTGAGCTGACCGGCCTGACGGGGCCGCCGGAGCCTTGGGCGTTCCAGTGGGAGCTTAGAGCAACCGGCAAAGATCGCGTCCTTGAGGGGAGTCTCACGGCGGATGCCGGAGGTCGAGCAACCGAAGGCAGGGTCACGATCACGAAGGAGCCCTGATTAGTAATCGCGGGTGCGGTCGCCGCCATTGCGCAGGATTCGCTGACCGCCGCCCCGCAGATCGTCGAACGCTCCAGCGACCGCCCAACGGGCCTCCGGCGAAGTTGTCTCTGGATGAGCCGGCTTCCGACTCCAGCAACGAGGTGGCCATCAACTGGTACCCGCCGCTGGTGTTTGTGCTGGCGGAGGCGCTGGCGGGGAATTGAACTATCCCAGTGAGAAGTTTCAGTCCTGAAGCCACGATCTTCTCAAATGACGAAAGCGTTACTTGCAAGCCAGATCCCGGCCGCCATGCCATTGATCGAGCGCCGCATCTATGTGATTCGCGGCCAGAAAGTGATGCTCGCGAGCGACTTGGCGGAGATCTACCAGGTGCCCACCAAAGCCCTGAATCAGGCCGTAAAGCGCAACCCCGCTCGCTTCCCCGAAGACTTCATGTTTCGACTCAGCGACGCGGAACTTCAATCCAGGGGCGAAGATGGGGGTACGCCGGCCACCTTACGCCTTCACCGAACAACGGCGCGGCCATGCTCTCCGCCGTTCTCAACAGCGTGCGCACAACAAAGACCTGGCCCGCAGAATCGAACAGATAGAAGCCGGCCAAAATCGGCGTTCATCGGCGGCCAATATCGCCTTGTCGACGTTCGCGTACAGCCTCCGAGCGTCATTATTCTTGGCGGCCGATGAACGCCGATGAACGCCGATTCTGAGCGGCCCATTACAGCAGCTTCGGAACCAGCGACCCGGTTGCGCGCCGATAAGCATCGTACACCGGACCGAAGGCCTTCCTCAGGTTGGCCTCCTCCAATCGGATCTTGCGCCAGTATGCGAAGACCGCCATCGCCAACCCAAGGGCCGCGTGCAGTTGGCCGGACACCACCGCCGAGCCGGCAAACATCCCTAGCATCGCGGTGTAGATCGGATGGCGCACGATTCGGTATGGACCGGACCGGATCAGCCGGTGATCGACCTTGATGGCGATCTCTCCGCTCCAATTGGGACCGAGATGCCGCCGCGCCCATACGCCCAGCGCGCCGGACGCTGTCTGGATGCAAAGACCGGCCCAAGCGACATAGGGCCCGCCTGGCAGGAATCGCCGGCCTGGCAGCCCCGGAAACGGGAAAACCACCAGCAAGAGGGCGAGGTTTACCAATAGCTCGTGTACGCGCCGCGATGGCCGCGACTCCGCGGATTTCGCCGGCGAAGAATTCTTCGCGGCAGCACTCCAATAGAGCGAGAATACCGACCACTCCGCAAGGGAGAGGAGCATCGGCACGCTCAAGCGAACATGCGGCAAATGGATCGGCATGCCTTGCTCCTTCTATGTTTTCGAGAGTCTGCGCTGAATCCCTTTTTTGATCCGTTCGGCCAGCGTTCCGAAGGGCTGATCGGTGGTGACGTATGTCCAGGTCGCTCCGCGTTCCATGCGCTCGGCATCGCGGAAATGGATCTCGCCAGTGTGGATCTCCGCGGTCTGAAACGCGCCGGCAATCTCTTCTTTCAGGCACTCGTGAAAATCATCGTAAATCTCCCACTCGCCGGTCAGGAATTTATGCAGCGGATCGGCGCCGGTCCAGGAAGCCCAATGCAGGCCGCCCCTTAATTCGGCGACATTCGCCAGGTAATCGGCCCATAGATCGTCAATAATGGCCAACGCTAGTTGCCGCCCGGCCGTTTCGAGCGCATGCTCACCGGCAGCTTGGATCAGTTCGCAGTATTGCTCTTCGGGCAGCATGGAACGGAGACTCCAGCCGGGCGACAGCAGAATCTCGCGGCGCAAGCTGTACACCTCGCGGCGGTGATCTTCAACCGTACACTCGTATTTCCAGAGCGTCTGCCGAATCTCAAGATTCTGCCCTTCCGCGGTGCGCTGCACGCTGTCGATATCCGGGTTCTCTCGAATCCCGAAACGCACCAGCAGGTCGTCGTCCCGGCTGATGAAGAAGCGGGAGGTGCCCGGATCGCCCTGCCGTCCCGCTCGGCCGCGCAGTTGGTTGTCAATCCGCCTGGCCTCGTGACGCGTGGTGCCAATGACGTATAAGCCGCCGAGCGACACTACCTGCTCGCGATCTTTTGGCGGATTGCCACCCAGCAGAATGTCGGTGCCCCGTCCCGCCATGTTGGTGGAAACCGTTACCGCCCCGAGCGCGCCCGCCTGCGCGATAATCCCAGCTTCCGCCTCATCGTTCCTGGCGTTCAGGACCGCATGCCGGATACCGGCCGATTGCAGGCGGCGGCTCAATTCCTCCGACTCCTCGACGCTGGCCGTTCCCACCAGCATCGGGCGGCCGGTCTCGTGGACCCGTCGAATTTCCTCCGCGAGCGCTTCGTTCCGCGCCTCACTATCCGCATACACGGCATCGGAAAGATCTTGCCGAATTACCGGCCGATTCGTCGGGATCGCCTTTACCGGCAGTTTGTACACTTTCCAGAACTCTTCGGCTTGCGTCGCCGCGGTACCCGTCATGCCGCAGATTCGCTCGTACATTCCGGCCAGGCTCTGCACCGTAATCGAACCGAGGATGCGTCCCTGGGTCTTCAGCCGCACACGTTCTTTGGCTTCCACGGCGGAATGCAGCCCGGCCGGCCAGCGCCGGTTCTGGGCGATGCGGCCCTTGAACTCGTCCACCAATTCGATGGCGCCTTTCTTGACCACGTAGTCCACATCGCGCCGCAGCAAGGCGTGCGCATGCAGCGCGTCCTGCGCCGCCGTTAGAATGCGCAGGTTTGGCTCGTCGAACAGGCTGCCGCAGCCGAGGGACGCTTCCACGCGCTCAATGCCGGCATCGGTCAACTGCACGTTGCGCGCAAACTCATCGAGCGAGTAATGCATGTGCGGCTGCATCCCGGCCACGACCGAATCGACGCGGTAGGCCAGCGCGGAATCCTCGGCCACTCCGCCCGCGATGACCAGCGGGATGCGCGCTTCGTCGAGCAGGATGGAGTCGGCCTCGTCGATGACGGCGAACGCAAACTCCCGCTGTACCAGTTCGCCCGTGCTGCGCGCGAGGCCGTCCCGCAGGTAGTCGAAGCCGACTTCGTTGGCCGTCGCGTAGGTGATGTCGCAATGGTACGCGGCGCGGCGGTCCGCGGCCGGCATCTCCTGCGAGATATGCCCGACGGACAGCCCGAACCAGTCGTAGATCCCGCGCATCCACGCGGCGTCGCGGCGGGCAAGATAATCGTTGGCGGTTAGCACGTGTGTGCCGCGGCCCTGGCGCGCGTACCAGACCGCGGCGGGCACGGCCGCCAGCGTCTTGCCCTCTCCAGTCTGCAGCTCCGCGATCTGGCCGCGGTGCATTGCCAGCGCGCCCAGGATCTGCACGTCGAACATCTGCAACCCGAGCACACGAGCCGCGATCACCGCTGCCAGCGCGAATGTTTCAATCACGTCGGCGTCGCGGCCAATACCTCTCGCGGCAGATTTGAGCCGATCGTCAGGCAACCCGGATAGCTCCTGCCGCCGGCGGGCAATGGCCCGCAGTTGATCCTCGGACTCGCGATCTGCGAGCCCCAAATGACGTAGTAAGTTTCTGAAAGACACGGTCCTCTCCCTATTTGTTGGCCCTTGTTTGTGACTACGAGAAGAGAAAGGGCGTGGGAGGCGGCCGTTGGAACAGGATGGCGGCATCCGGCTCGGGCCTGGTCCGGGACAGGTACGTAGCGGCGGGTTGGCGGACTTGTCTGCCTGCCCGAGGGCGCGGGGCTTCGCGTGGGGTCTGTTGTTCGGCCTCGGTGCGGCAGACGATTTCGATCGCTGTGACAACACGAACGGACGGTACGCCCGCCTGCGTCGAGAGCAACGCAAGCAGCGCGGCGAATACGTATTTCGCGGCCGCCCGTGCCATTCCCTTAGCATCTCACAATGCGCCTCGAATTGTGTTAACATTCCGCAGAATCGAGGAGGTACGCATGAAAACCGTCGCCACCCTTTTTGCTCTGGCGCTTGCCGCCGCGCCAGGATGGACGCAGTGTCACAAGCTCGCGGAAGTCAACGGCGCCACACCGGAAGGTCAACTGCTGCAGCAGGCCGGCCAGGAGGAAGACGCCGCCAAGAAACTGGCGCTGCAGGAGCAGTTCGTCACCCAGTATCCGCAGCACGAGGGCGCCGCCTGGGTCTACGAGCAACTGCTGACCGCTTACGTCAAGGCTAACGACGCCGACAAGGCGCTGGCCGTGGCCGACAAGCTGGCCGCCATGCCTCCGGAATGCGTGGAGGACGCCCAGCAGACCCTCAAGGCGGCGGAGCTGAAGAAGGATCCCGACCTGGTCTTGAAATGGTCGGGCAAAACCGCCGAACTGGCGCAGAAGGTGGTTGCCTCTCCCCAGCCGACGGATGCCGACGAGGTTGAAAACTGGAAGGCGCGCGTGGACTACGCCCGCCAAGTCAATACCTACACCGAGTACTCGCTCTACGCCATGGCGCTCGGAACGGCCGACCCCAAGAAGCAGGTTGTGATGCTGGAAGCCTTGCAGCAGCGCAACGCCAAGAGCGAGTATTTTGCCAAAGCCATCGACACGCTGTTCGTGGCGTATCAGAAATCCGGCGCCAACGATAAGGCCGTGGCCCTGGCGCAGCAGATCGCCGCTACGGGCACTCCGAGCGAAGACATGCTACTGGTTCTCACCGACAATGCCGCCAAGAAGAAAGACGGCGACAAGGTACATGCCTACAGCGCCAAGCTCATCGAAGTCATGAGTTCCAAGCCCAAGCCCGAAGGCGTGGCCGACGCGGATTGGACTAAACGCAAGAACACCTTTGTCGGGCTGGCCTACTCCATGAGCGGCCAACAGTATCTCAGCGATGGGAAGCTGCCGCAGGCCGATACGGAACTGCGTAAGTCGCTGCCGCTGGTGGAAGGCAACGTGGCGGTAAAGACGGAAGTGCTTTTTTACCTTGGCGTGGCCAATTACAAGATGGAGAAAGTTCAGGATGCCTACACTTTTTTCAAGGCGTGCGCGGCGGTGAGTAGTCCGTTTCAGGCGACCGCCACCAAGAATCTGACTGCCATAAAAGCTCAGTTTCACGGCGTCAAATGAACCTCCTGGTCCCGAATCTGGGCTCGACGTCGCTGAAGTACCAGATCCTGGAGATGCCCTCCGAGAAAGTGCTGGGCCGCGGACGGTTCGAGCGCGTGCGGGATTACGGCGAAGCCATCGAGCAGATCCGCACCGGCGGCGTGCCGGTGGATGCGGTGGCCTTCAAGGCCGTGCATGCCGGACCGCGATACTGCGGCACGTTTGCGATTGACGATAGCGTGCTGCTGGCCCTGGAAGAGTTCCTGCCCGCCGCGCCGGCGCACAATGCCATCTATCTGGCGGCCATCCGCGCCTTCCGGGCAAGCCTGCCGGGCATCCCGCTGGTGGCCGCCTTCGAGCCGGAGTTCCACGCCACGATGCCCGCCTGCGCGCGTCTTTACGGCGTGCCCGCCGAGTGGCTCGCGGAGGGGGTGCGCCGTTACGGCTTCCACGGCGCTTCGCACCAGTATGTGGCCGAGCGATGCGCCGCGCTGCTGGGCCGCCAGACCCGTCTGATAAGCTGCCACCTGGGCGGCAGCTCGTCGATGTGCGCCATCGACCGCGGCCGGTCCATCGACGCCACCATGGGCTTCTCGCCGCAATCCGGTCTGGAGAACGCTACCCGGCATGGCGATCTGGACGCTTTCGCCGTGCTCTTTATGATGGAGCGCCACGGCTGGACTTGCGGGCAGGTGCGCGAGCAACTCGCCAAAGGCGGCGGGCTGGCCGGTCTTTCGGGGATCGAGGGCGGCGATGTGCGCGATCTGGAACAGGTCGCCGCCGCGGGCAATGCGCGCGCCGCCGAGGCACTCGCGGTCTTCGTCTACCAGGTGAAGAAGACTATTGGCGCTTACGCCGCCGCCATGGGCGGACTGGACGCAGTGGCCTTCACCGGCGGCATCGGCGAGAACTCCGCCACGCTGCGCGCCGCCTGTTGCCAAGGCCTGGAGTTTCTGGGCATCGCGCTCGACCCGGATTCGAACGTCCACGGCAGCGGCGACCGCATCGTATCGAACGGCCCGGTGGCTGTTGTTGCCCTGGCCACCAACGAGGAGCTGATCGTAGCCCGGCGGGCTTTCCAATTGCTGACCGGCGCGTAGTGGGGCAGGTTGGTAACCTGCAGGCCGATTGTTAATCGGCCTCTCGCGAGCGAAGCTCGCGACAAAGCCGGCTTTCAGCCGGCTCTGGCCGCCTGAAAAGGCGGCTGCGGCCAAGATTGGCCGCCCTCCAAGGTGACGCTAGCCTGCGGTAAACTCGCATCATGATCGATGCGGCGGTGCTGACCATCAGCGATTCCGTCGACGCCGGCACGCGCGCCGACGTTTCCGGCCCTGCCGTGCGCCAAAGACTGGAGCAATTGGGCTGGCGCGTCTCGGTGACCGAAGTCATCCCGGACGATGCCGCGCTCATCGGACGGCGGCTGGCGGCGCTGGCGGACGGCCATTCGGTGGCGGCCATCTTCACCACCGGCGGCACGGGTGTCGCCTTGCGCGATGTCACCCCGGAAGCCACACGTGCGATATTGCACAAAGAGATTCCCGGCCTCGGCGAATTGATGCGCGCGCGCGGATCGCGTTCCACGCCTATGGCGGCGCTCTCGCGGGCCATTGCGGGCACGCGCGGCGGTGTGCTGATCGTGAACCTGCCCGGCTCGCCCAAGGGTGCGGTGGAGTCGCTGGATGCTATCGTGGAGGTAGTGCCCCACCTACTCGACCTGCTGGGAGGCCGCACGGAGCATCGGGATGCGCAACGTTTTGGAAACTCGTAACGTCTGGAATTTCATGCCAACTATGAGATGGATATTTGCCGGGCTGCTCGCGGCCGGCCTGTTCGCCCAAGGCCAACAGGACTCCGCCAAACCCGAGGTGACCGTAGACCAGCCGATCCGGGTCTCGGTGGAAGTGGTCATGGCCCCGGTAACCGTGGTGGACCGCCATGGCGACAACGTCGACGGCCTGGGACCGGAGCAGTTCCATCTCTTCGACAACGGCAAAGAGCAGAACATTCACGTGGACGTGGCCTTCCCGCTGATCTCCCTGGCGATCGCGGTCGAAGCCAATGATCGCGTGGAATCCGTGCTGCCCCAGATTCAGAAAATCGGCGGGATGATCGAGCCGATCGTGATCGGCGATCAGGGCGAAGCGTCCGTGATCGCCTTCGATTCGCGCATCCGGCTGCTGCAGGAGTTCACTTCCGATCCCAACAAAATCACCGCGGCGCTGAAGAGCATTCATCCGGGCAGCAGCCAGAACCGCATGATCGACGCGGTGGAGGAAGGCGTGCGCGAGTTGCATAGCCGGCCGAGGAACCGCCGGCGCGTGCTCATGCTGGTGAGCGAAACGCGCGATCTGTCCAGCGAGGCGCGCCTGCGGGAGACCCTGATCGCCGCCCAAGTGGCCAACGTCAGTGTGTATACGGTGGATATCTCGCGCGTGGTGACATCCGTCATGGCCAAGCAGGACCCGGGGTACATCGACAACCGGCCTCCCGCCATGACGCCCATGCCGTCGGGCGTCCCCCAAACTCCCAATACCGTAATGCAGACCACGGGCAGCTTGGGCAGCAGCGCGGAATTCGTCCCGGCGATGGTGGAGGTCTTCAAGGATGCCAAGGCCATTTTCAAGCAGAACCCGTCGGAGGTTTTCACCAGGGGCACGGGCGGCGAGCAGTTCGGCTTCATGCGGCAGCGGGGCCTGGAGGAGGCCATTGAGCACATTGGCGCGGATCTTCACAACCAGTACCTGATTACCTACAGCCCCAACAACAAGGATGAAGGCGGCTTCCACGAGATATCGGTACAGGTGAGCGGCCGCAGGGATGTCAAGGTCCGCACGCGGCCCGGCTACTGGCTGGGCCAGAAGTAGCGCGCAATTGTCACTTAGTTTTTGTGGGGCAGACCCCCTGGTCTGCGCGGGTCCGCCTGGACCCGCTCTTTCGCTCGGGGAATCAAGGCTTCGGACAGCAGCTACAGCCGATGAGGGCGTCGGCAGCGGTCCAGGGGGACCGCCCGTCCAGCATCACGGGCGTCTCCTGCAGATACAACATCTCGGGCAACTCGCGCATCAAGGGATTGAACCAGCCCAGCATGCGCAGCAGCGTTCGGCCGGTGCTGCGGAATTTTGGCTCCCGTCCCGCCGCCTGGTAGATCTTCTGGATGAAAGCCAGCGCGGAGATCTCGCCCGGCCCCGCGAAATTCCAGGCTTCTCCGTAACAATCGTCGCGCGCCGCCAGCTCCGCAATCACCGGCCCCGCATCCGGCACAAACACGAACTCGTGCAGCGATCCGATGGGTCCCAGCCAGTTGGCCGTCTTGCCCGCCAGCGCCGCGTCGAAGATGAAACTGGCAAGGCTGTGGGTGTACGGCCCGTAGAAATCCGGCAGCCGCACCACCATGCTCTTGAATAACCCGCGCTCGCCGGCGGCCATCAGGATGTCTTCCTGCTCCTTGCGCAACTGGCCCTTTACCGAGACCGGCACGCGAGGATGCGTCTCCGCCACTTTCTTGGTCTGCGGGACTCCGTAGCTATAGATGCCCGTTACCAGCACGACCCGTTGCACTCCAGCCGCAGCCGCCGCATCCACCGCCACGCGCATCATCTGCGGGTGAAGCTGGAACTCCGTGTATGCCACGCCCACCGTGTAGACGATGGTATCCACGCCGCGCGCCGCTTGCAGGGCGCCGCCGGCATCCGACAAGTCGGCGGCGACCACCTCCGCATTCGGCATCTTTCCGAATGCCGCAGCAAGCTTGCCGGCCGTGCGTCCCACGGCGCGGAACGGCACGCCACGTCGATCCAACTCCATCCCCACATACCGGCCGATCGGCCCGGCTGCGCCAAAAATCGCTACTCTCTCCATGATTGCTACAATAGTCCCAAAATGATCCAAACGCTATTCGGCGCGGTCGAGCAAGAGCCCTCTCTCCTGGAGCGCTTGAAGAGCGGCGTGCAAAAGACGCGCGCGGGTCTGGTCACGCGCCTCGAGGACATGCTGCAGGGCGCCAAGCAGATCGACGCCGATTTGCTGGACGAACTGGAGTTCACGCTGATCAGCTCCGACATCGGCGTGCGCACCACCACGGAAATCCTGGATCGCATCCGCGAGCGCGTGGACCGCAGGCTGGTGGGCGATGCCGCCGAGTTGGAAGGTCTGATCCGCGAGCACCTGCTCGAAATCCTGCAAGCCTCCGAGCGACCCATGCCGCGCGTGGCCGAGCCGCCCGCCGTGATTCTGGTGGTGGGGGTGAATGGCTCCGGCAAGACCACCACCATCGGCAAGCTCACGCACCGTTTCCGCAGCGAGCAGCGCAGCGTGCTGTTGTGCGCCGCCGATACGTTTCGCGCCGCCGCCATCGAGCAACTGGAGATCTGGGGCCAGCGCACGGGCACCGACGTCATCCGGCAGAAGCAGGGTGCCGATCCCAGCGCGGTGCTCTACGATGCGCTGCAAGCGGCGCGCGCGCGCAAGACCGACTACGTGATCGTGGACACCGCCGGCCGCCTGCAAAACAAGACCAACCTGATGGCCGAACTGGAGAAGATGCGCCGCACCGCCGCGCGCGTGATTCCCGATGCGCCGCACGAAGTGCTGCTGGTGCTGGACGCCACTACCGGGCAAAACGGCCTGGAGCAGGCCCGCAAATTCACGGAGACCTCCGGCGTGACCGGCATCGTGCTGGCGAAGCTGGATGGCACGGCCAAGGGCGGCATCGTGATCGCCATCGCGCGCGAGTTGAACATTCCCATCCGTTACGTGGGCATCGGCGAGAAGGCAGACGATCTGCTGCCGTTCGATGCCGAGAAGTTCATCGCATCCCTCTTCGAAAAATGAACGCCGCCGAACAGGAAACCGATGCACGGTATCTGCGCGAGGCGCTGGACCTGGCGCGCAAGGGCAACGCGCAGGCCAGCCCCAATCCGCTGGTGGGCGCGGTGTTGGTGCGCGATGGGCAAGCCGTGGGACGCGGCTTCCACACCTGGGCCGGCGTGAAGCACGGCGAGATCCTGGCGCTGGAAGAGGCCGGCGAACGGGCGCGCGGGGCCACGTTGTACATCAATCTGGAACCCTGCTGCCATGAAGGACGCACGGGACCCTGCACCGCCGCGCTGATCCAGGCGGGCGTGGCGCGCGTGGTGGCGGCGCTCGAAGATCCCAATCCGCTGGTGGCGGGCGAGGGCATGCGGCAATTGCGCGCGGCGGGCATCCGGGCTGAAATCGCCACCGCGTTCTCCGCGGAGGCCGCCAAACTGAACGAGGCTTTCGTGCACTTCATGCGCACGCGCCTGCCGCTGGTCACCCTGAAAACCGCGCTGACTTTGGACGGCAAGATCGCCGCGCCCGACGATAACCGCGGCTGGATCACCAGCGAAAAAGCGCGCGCGCACGTGCAGCAGCTTCGCCACGATTCCGACGCCATGCTGACCGGCATCGGCACAGTGCTGGCGGACGATTGCCTGCTGACGGATCGCTCCGGC
>JBEKPZ010000133.1:0-19284 GCA_049520215.1 Bryobacteraceae bacterium
CTCGACTTCGGCATCGCGCGAACGCCCGTCCCGCACGCGGCCGGCGAAGCCGAGGCCGCCACCCAGACGCTCGAAGGCTTCTCCGGAACGCCGCTTTACATGTCGCCCGAGCAGGCGTCCGGCGAGGTACTGGACGCGCGCTCGGACCTGTTTTCGCTCGGCGCGGTCCTTTACGAGTGCCTGGCTGGCAAGTCGCCGTTCGCAGCCGATAGCCTCACGTCGGTTATGGCGCACTTGTTGACGTCGGAACCGCCGCCGCCTTCACGGCTGAATCCGCAGTCGCCGGCGAGCCTCGACCGCATCGTTCTGAGACTGCTGTCGAAGGACCGGCGGCAACGCTACGCGTCGGCCGACGAATTGCTGGCCGACCTGCGGGCGCCCGGACGCAGCCCCTCGCGTCGCCGCGCGGTGGCCGCACTGGCAGGAGGCGCCGTCTGCGTTGGTGGCGGCCTGTCCGTGTGGTTGTGGAAGGCGCAGCGTCACCACGATCCGGCGCCAGCCGCTGTTCCCTGGTATCGCGAGGGCATCGCCGCCCTGCACGCCGGCAGTTACCATCGGGCGAGCAAGGCTTTGGCCCGCGCGGTGGAGATCGACCCTTCTTACGCCATGGCGCACGCCTACCTCGCCGAAGCCTGGTATGAACTCGACTACCTGGAACGCGCCAAGGATGAATTGCTGAAAACCATGTCCGCGCGCAATTCACTGCCGGAGGTCGAGGGCCTTCATCTCGACGCGATCCGCCAGACCGTCACCGGCGAGTTCAAGGCCGCGGCGGAGACATTCCAGAAAATGTCCGCGCGGGTTGCGCCGGACGAGCGCGCCGGAGCGCTGCTCGACCTGGCCCGCGCACAGGAGCGCAACCAGGATACGAAGAAGGCCATGGCAACGTATTCCGAAGCGGTTCGCCTGGATGCGCAGAACGCCGCCGCGTGGCTGCGGCTGGGAGCGCTCGAGGCCCGCACCGGTGCGCGGGACGACTCCGCGCGCTCGCTCGACCGCGCCGAGAGCCTGTTCCAAAGCGCCTCCAACGTGGAAGGCGTGACCGAGTGCCTCTATGTTCGCGCCCGGTATGCCAGCACTCCCGCCGGGGCCCGCGAGCTGATTGGCAAGGCTTTGGCGGCCGCGCGCGTCACGGATAACGACCAGCAGCAGATCAAGCTCCTGCTTTTGTCGAGCAACGCTCATCTCGAGGCCGGCCAAACCGCGGAAGCACTGGACGACGCCAACCGCGCCATCGCCATCGCCCGCGCCGGCGGCATCGAGAACCTGGCCTCGCGGGGGTTGATCGACCTGGGCAACGCGCTGTTCGTCAAGGGCCGCGCCGCCGAAGCCTTGCGCACCTTACAGGAAGCGCTCGATATCGCCCGGCGAAACCACGAGAAGCGGTCGGAAGCCCGCGCGCTAGTGAACTTGGGCAGTATCCGCATCCAGACGGGGGACGCGGCGCAGGGCTGGCGCGACGTGCAGGCCGCGCTAGTGTATTATAAGCAGGCCAGTTTCCGCACTGAGGCCGCGATCGCTCTTATCCTGCTGGGCCGTGCCGCGCGTGACAAAGGCGACTACGACGGGGCGCGGCGCGCCTTTGAGGAAACCCTGGCTACCATGAAGCCGGCGGGTCCGTCGCTGCCGCTGGCGCTTGCGCAGGAGGGTCTGGCGTCGCTCGAAGTCAGCCAGGACCGCTGGCCGCAGGCCCTGCGCATGTTCGACGAGACACGGCGCGTTTTCGAGGCCATTGGCAATTCGTCCGGCACGGCCACCAGTGAGGTAAACGTGGCCCTGATGCACGCCAGGCTCGGCCATAAAGACGGCAGTGTGCTGTCGCAGCAGGACGTGGGCGCCGGTCCCGTCGGCGCTCTTGAAGTCACTTTGCTGCAGGAGCGTTTCGGCGAGGTCCGCGCCAAAGCCCAGGCCCTGCTCCTCAGCGCCGATGCGAGCGACCGGGAAACGCGGCGCGGCGCCAGTCTGGCGCTGGGCCTGGCCCTGGCACGGTCGGGCGCCGGCGCTCGTGGCCTGGAGGCCTGCCGCAAGGCGTTCGACCTGGCACACGCGTCCGGCAATCCCGCGGCGGAAGCGGACGCCCTGCTGGGCTCGGCGGAAGCCGCGCTGGCCGCCGGCGATCGCGCGGCGGCCGCCGAGTACGCGGGTCAAGCGCGCACCTTTTTCGAATCGGCCAAGAGGCCGGAATCGCTCTGGCGCGCGTGCGTGCTGCTGCTGCGGTCCGGCGCACCGGACCCCGCTCTTGCACCCCAGGCTGCCGCCGCGCTCGGCCAACTGAAGACCTCGTGGCCCGCCGAAGATTTTCGCTCGTACCTGGACCGCCCGGCCATCCGGCGCATGCATGCAGAACTGCTGCGCGTCGATCAGGCGGCGCCTAAAGCCAACTGACAAAGGAACAAAACAACCACATGATACGGCTCACACTTACAACTTCGCTCCCCCTGGCCATTCTGATGATGTGCGGCGGTCCCTCGCGAGTACAGGCCGACGACACCAAAGTGACGGTTAAAGATGGTGGATCCATCCTGCTTCGCGCCGACGGACTCGATGCGGGCACCTACTGGAACCTCAGCCCGGCCGAACTGCGGCATCAGAACACCGCGGGCGTGCTGCGCGGTTTGCGGATCATCGATGGGGGAGCCGACCAATGCGCGGGCGACCCGAAATGCGGCATCGACCTGACCCAGCCCTGGACGATCCAGGTGACCTATGGCGCCGGATCAGTGACCATCGCGCCTATCTCCGGCAACCAGGGGCTGCACCTCACCAACACCGGACTCCCCTTCGACCAGTGGCAAAGCACCGCGAATGCCGACGAGCGCGTGTACGGCCACGGCGACGGCCTGCATATCACCAGCATCACGTTGAATAGTGGCGCCGCCAGCCTGTGCTCGGGAAGTGGCGGCTGCGAAATCACTTTGTTCTACCGGCCCCAGTAGCGCTCCGGGCGGTGGGCCGGGCCGCTTTCCGGTTATCATGCATTACAGAATGCATATCCTCTTGAAGTTGACTCTGGCCGCCGGGCTGCTGCCCCTGCTGGCGGCCGGCGAGCAGCCGCTGCGCCTTTGTATCGCTGGGCTGGTGCACGGCCACGTGGACGGTTTTCTGCGCGCCGCCGGCCAGCGCAAGGACGTCGAAATCGCCGGCGTCTTCGACCCCGACACCGCGCTCCAACGGCACTACGCGCAGCGCTATGGCCTCGCGGAATCCGTATTCTTCACGGATCTGGGCGCCATGCTGGATCGCGTGAAGCCGGAAGCGGTGGCGTCGTTCACCAGCACCTTCAACCATGCCATGGTGGTGGAGGCCTGCGCGCGGCGCCACATCCACGTGATGATGGAGAAGCCGCTGGCCGTAAATATGGCGGACGCGCGGGCCATCGCGCGGGCGGCGCACGAAGGCGGCATCCAGGTGATCGTGAATTACGAGACCACCTGGTATCCGAGCCATGCCGCGATGTGGCGCATCGTCAAGGACCAGCAGGCCGCCGGCGATATTCGCAAGATGGTGGCGATGGACGGCCACCAGGGGCCCAAAGAGATCGGCGTGGGGCCGGAGTTTCTCGGCTGGCTCACCGATCCGGTGAAAAATGGCGCGGGCGCGCTGTTCGATTTCGGCTGCTACGGCGCCAACCTGATGACCTGGCTGATGGACAACCAGCGCCCCGTGGCGGTGACCGCCATTTCGCAAACCATCAAGCCCGGGATCTATGCGCGCGTGGACGATGAAGCCTCGGTGCTGGTCGAGTATCCCAAAGCGCAGGGCATCATTCAAGCGTCGTGGAACTGGCCGTTCGGCCGCAAGGATTTCGAGGTGTACGGCGAGCGCGGGTACGCCATCGCGACCGGCGGCGACGCGCTGCGCGTGCGGTTGCCGGGCGCGCAGGAGGAGACCCGCACGCTGGAGGCGCTGCCTGCCGAAGAGCACGATTCGATATCGTACCTGACGGCGGTCGTGCGCGGGAAGCGGAAGCCCGCCGGCCTGTCGTCGATCGAGAACAACATCATCGTGACCGAAATTCTGGTGGCCGCGCGCGAGTCCGCGCGGACTGGCCGGACGATCAGGCTGAGCGGGCCGCTCGGGGATGCCGCGCGATGAATCTTTTCGCCATTGCGGTGCTTGAACTGTTGGCCATGTGGGTGCTGTGGCTGTATCCCTTCGCGCGCAAACGCTTCACCGGACCGAAGCGGCAATCGGAAGTGATGGCGCATTCGGGCGATTGGGGCTTGGCGCTGGAGACCGCTGGCATATTCTTCGCCTGGCTATGGCTTCCGAACACCAGCGTGCCAGGTCCGCCGCGCGTCGTCGCCTCGATGGTGCTTGGCCCGGTGGCCGCCGTGTTTGGCTGGCTGGCGGTGCGGCATCTGGGCAAGCAGCTTCGCATTCTGGCAGGCCTGTATGCAGACCACGAATTGATCCGCACGGGGCCGTATGCCATCGTGCGGCATCCGGTGTATGCTTCGCTGTTTCTGATGATGCTGGCGACCGGACTGCTTTTCGCGCGCTGGCCGTTATTGCTGCTGAGCGTCGCGCTCTACATCGCGGGAACGGAGATTCGCATTCAAGCGGAGGAAGGGCTGCTGCGGGCGCGTTTCGGCGAGGAGTTTGAGGAGTACCGGCGGAGGGTACCGGCTTATTTGCCATTCTTGAGGTGAGAGGGTATGAGCAGGTCCGTACAAAAGGTCACTCCATTTCTGTGGTTCGATCATCAAGCCGAGGAGGCGGCCCGGTTTTATACCTCCGTGTTCAAGAATTCAAGGATTGATGCCGTCACCCGCTACGGTGAATCGGGACCTGGCCCTGAGGGCAGTGTGATGACGGTGGCCTTTGAACTCGATGGACAAAACTTCGTTGCGCTGAACGGCGGCCCTGCCTTCAAGTTCACCGAGGCGATCTCGTTCGTGGTGAACTGCGAGAACCAACAGGAAGTGGATGAGATGTGGGAGAAGCTATCCGGCGGCGGAAAGGAAATCGAATGCGGCTGGCTGAAGGACAGATACGGGCTGTGCTGGCAAATCGACATTGCCGGTTTGGAAGCGGCGTATGGCCCCTTTCTGAGTCTTGTGGGGCGGCCAATCTTGGCCGCAGCCGGCTCTTAGCCGGCGCTGGCCGCCTGAAAGGCGGCTGCGGGCATGATTGCCCGCCCCACACTTTATAGCTCTTCCGCCAGCGCCAGCGCGCCGTACAGCACGCTATCGTCGCCCAATGCTGCAGGCACCACGTCGATGCGCGCGCCGGACCAGTCCGTGATCTGCCGCCGTAGCTCCGCGCGCAGCGGATCGAACAGGCGCGCGCCGGCCTTGCTAATGCCGCCGCCAATCACGATGCGTGCCGGATTCAACAGCATGATGCAGGCCTTCAGTCCCAGCGCCAGATCCATCACGTAGCGGCTGACGAAAGCGGGATCGCGCATCAGTTCCTCCGCGGTCTTGCCGTAATCGCGGGCCAGCCACAAGCCGCTGCACATGCGCTCAAAGCAGCCGTGCCAGCCGCACAGGCACTGCGGTCCGCCGGGCCGGATGGTCAGGTGGCCGATCTCGCCGCCGTAGGAATCTGCGCCGCGCCAGATGCAGCCGTCGTAATATATGCCGCCGCCGATGCCGGTGGAAAGGGTCATGTAGAACAGCGGCGAGCAGCCGCGTCCGGCGCCGAAGCGCGCCTCGCCCAGTGCGCCAACGTTGGCGTCGTTATCCATGATGGCCGGCACGCCGAGCAGGTCGCGCACCCATTCGGTGAGCCGGAAGTCGCGCCAGCCGCCGACGTGCGTGGAGAGCGCCACGCGCTGCTCCTTGAATATGACCGGGCCGCCGAAGCCGATGCCGCAGCGGTCCGCCGGCGTTTCGCGCTGCCAGTCGCGCGCGATGGTTGAGATCTGGTCGAGCATCCACTCGCGGCCGCCTTCGGCATCCGTGCGGCGAGACTCGCGGCGCACCATACGCTCGCCATCGAACGCCGCGATGGAGAACTTGGTGCCGCCAACGTCAATCGCCAGGGTTCGTTTCTCGGACATCGAGTTCGCCGGCATCGGCCGCCAGAACCTCTTCGGGCGATGCCGTGCCGGTTCCTTTCTTCATGATCGTGATGGAAGTCACCAGGTTACCGAAGCGAGCGGCCTCAGAGGGCGAGCCGGTCACGCGCAGGGCCAGCGACGCGCCCGCGGAGAAGCTGTCGCCCGCGCCGCAGATATCCACCGGGTCGGCGACAGGCCGGGTACGGACCCACATCTCGCCCGATTCGCCGACGATCCGCACGCCGCCAGGGCCTTCGGTCACGAACATCAGCGGCGATTTCGCGTGTCGCAGAAGCGCCGGAAAGTCCACCTGGCCGAACAACTCGCGGCAGGCGCTCTCGGCCTCCTGCCGATTTGGTTTGACGATGACGTTGCGGAACAGGTGAATGCGCGCGCGCGAATCGGCGAAGAAAATGCGCCCGGGATATTGCGGCGCCAATTCGGCGAGCAGGTCGCGCACGGCAGGCGTGATGACGCCGCCCTGGCTGGTCTCGGCCTGATCGGCAATCAGGATGACGTCGAACGATTCGACGGCCAGTTGCAGATTGTCGAGAATCTGCCGCTCCACTTCGGGCGCGAGCGGCGTGGTGTTGATGAAATCCAGGCGGGGCTGGTCTTCGACGCCGGTGCGCGCGTTGATCACCTTGGTGTACGTAAAGGTTTGCATGGCGGCCGTGCGCACGCACCACTCTGCGGAGATGCCGCGCGCACCCAGCGCCCGCGAAAGCTCCATACCGGAGCCATCCTGGCCGGTTGCGCCCAACACAGCCACCCGGCCTGCGCCCAGCGCGGCGAGATTGTTGGCTACCGTCCCGCCCGCGCCCGGCGTGACCTCCGTGCGCACCACGCCGAGGCGCGCAATGCCAGTTTCGCGCGAAGGCTCCGACGCAGCCGGGTCGTAGGTGCACCAGCGGTCGAGGCAGATGTCGCCCACCACCAGCGCGGAAAGCTTCGGGAATTGGGCGAGGATCTCCGCTGTGGTCATGGCTGTTCGAGAATCGCGCGGCGTAGCGCCGGGAACGTCACGCGATGATCGCCGCGGAAGTAGTAGCTGGCGCCGCCATCGGCCACCGTGCGGACCAGCAGTGTCTTGTGCGGCCGGAAATAGTAGCCGGCATCAGCCTTGGAAAGCTCGTGGTGGATGTCGCCTTCAATCGGCGCCAGGTCGAAGACGGCGGTGGCAAAGTTGCGGATGGTGCGGCCTTCCTGGTGCGCCACGTTGCGCGCCATGGCCAATGCTTTCAGGTACACTTCGGGCGCCATGATGGCGGAGCCGAAGCTCAGCAGCATGCCGCCCTCCAGGCGCTCGATCGAGCGCGCGAAAATGAGGAAGTCGCGGTAGCTGGCCGCGCCGAAGGCTGCCCCATCGCAGTTGGGATGTTCGTGCAGGATGTCGTAGCCGATGCCGACGTGCACGGTCACAGGCACGGAGTTGCGCCAGGCGGCCGCCAGCACGCTCAGCTCGCGGTGCGGGTAATCGCTCTCCGCAATGCGCCGGCCCGCGTTTTCGCCGAGTCCCAGGCCGGCGTCCGCGGCTTCGCGCACCCAATCGTTGAGTTCGCCGGTCTCGCGCCACAAACCGAACTCGCCGGTGCGGATGTAGCGGGCCACACTTTCCGTGGTTGCGCCGATGCGCGCCAGTTCGTAATCGTGGATAACGCCCGCGCCGTTCATGGCGATGTGATCGAGGAAGCCGCGCTCCACGAGGTCGATGATCTGGCGGTTCACACCGGCGCGGAGCACGTGCGCGCCCATCATCAGAATGCGTGCGGCGCCGTGAGCGCGGGCCTCCACGATGCGGGCGGCGACATCGGGCAAATCGGGGTGCGCGTACGGCGCGGCGATTTCATCGAGCGCCAGCCAGTGGGCGGTGTCCAGATCGCTGACCCGCTCGGCGAGCGGTTTCACGTGCAGGCGGGAACGGTCGAAGAGCGGATATTTACTGGCCATTGGGAAATAGCGCGGCGAGCAGTTCGTGCGCCGCTCGTGGCTGGTCTTGCCGCATTTACCGTCCCACGGCCCTTCGCGGCCTTCCTCCCAGCCTTCCATTTGCTCTGGAAGCCGCCTTCTTAGCGCTGCTCCTGGATTGGCCGCCAATCTGGCCCAGGCGGGACGCCAACCATCTCCCGGAACCCAGAAGGCCCTCTAAGATCCCCGGCACGTAAAGGTCCGCGTCCACGGCTGGAAAGTGGATGCCGAAGCCGGACGCGCTAATTTCAATTGCGCTAAGCTGTGAAGGCTTGGCGTCTTCCAGTCCTTCTACATCGCCGGGCGAGAAGCTCACGATCACCTTGGAATTGAGTTCAACCACGATCCTCCCCGTCTTGCGAACATAATGCGCGGCAACTGCTCGTGGGACACTTCTTTCCATCTCTCTAGCTCGCTCTTTTGCCAGTTCGAAATCGTCACGCGATGCCATGAACTTGCTCCCAAGCCCGGCACAACTCTACCAGGTGACCGGTCCTGCGGGGCAGTTCAGATTGAATACTGCCTCGCAACCTCTACCCATCGCGTGAACATGGGCCGGTCGATGATCGTTTGGATAAATCATAGCCCGTGTCCTTCAAACGCGAATACTGTCGGCACTATACCAAGCCTAGCAAGATTCCTAAGCGCCTGGGTTTAGACCGCTCATGCAGCCCAGACAGCGTCAGTGCGGCGTAATAACTGGGCAGCAAATTTAGTGGTGGGGCAGGCCATCGTTTTTCGACCCTGCCTGTTCGAGTGCGGTACGCAGACGACAAACAACGATCGTCAGCGCCACGCCGGGCAAAGGAACTGTCCAGTTAATTCGCGGACAGTACACTAGCCATTGGGGAATAGCGCGGCGAGCAACTCGTCGCGGCACAGAAAATTGGGAATGATGAAATCCGCGCCCACGCCCGCCAGGCGCTGGCGCTTCCATTCATCTACGGTGCGGCACTCGGGCTCGGCCGTGGCCACACCCACGGCTACCCCGCCCACCTCCTTGATATTCTCGATTTCCACGTACCCATCGCCGAAGCCCAGGAATTCCGCGCCTTCGAATTCGGACGTGGCGATCAACCGCTCGATCAGGATCTTCTTCGAAAAGCTCCGGTAGTCGTCCAGCGCGCCGTAGACGCGGCCTTCGAAGTAGCGCGCGATGTCCAGCAACGCGGCTTCTTCGCGCATGTACGGCTGGTCCGTGCCGCTGGCGAGATAGAGGCGCAGGCCGCGCTCGTGCATGCTTTCGATCCACTCGCGCGCGCCCGGCACCAGATACTTGTCGGGCGACACTTCGTGGCGGCGCAACTCTTCCAGGCGATGACGGATGCGCGCGTGCAGACGGTCCAGATACATCTTCTTGTATGCCAGCGGGTCGCCGGGTGCACCGCCGCGCCTCGCAATCTCATCGGCGAAGGCGATCATCTGATACATGGTCTGCTTCCCGGTAAGCCGCCAGATGAAGTCCTCGACCACGGCGCGCAACGCGGCTTCCGATTCGCCGGTGGCGAGATCGAGCAGGATTTCGACCATCATGGGAACCATCACCTCCATCCAGCCGGACCGGATGAGCGAAATGGTGCCGTCGAAATCGAAGAGGCATACGCGGGCGTTTTGGGCGGAGACGCCTGGGTGGAGCGATTCGACCATGCTAGACCTATGCTCAGTTTTATTGTGGCATGGCGAGCGCTACTTCTTCACCGTCACTGTGACCTTCCTCTTATTCGTTCCCCTCGAGCTGGCGGCGGATATATTGTAGGTTGTTGTGGTTTGAGGTGTCACCCTGAACGGGCCTTGGGCATCCACCTGCCCAATACCCTGGTCGATCTTGACCTCGTCCGCATTGAGCACCTCCCATCGCAATAAGGCGGCCTCGCCGGCATTGACGGTGTCGGGATCGGCCGAAAACTGTACGATCTTTGGGATGCCTCTGTACGTCACGTTGACCGTGACGGGCTGG
This sequence comes from Bryobacteraceae bacterium, assembly GCA_049520215.1. Taxonomy (GTDB): domain Bacteria; phylum Acidobacteriota; class Terriglobia; order Bryobacterales; family Bryobacteraceae; genus Bog-159. The sequence continues at coordinate 9,933 of JBEKPZ010000133.1, forward strand.
CTCACGCTGCCGCCGGGTCCTGTGGCCCGCAGAACATACTCTCTTGACACGGTCGGAAACACGGGATGGGTGCCTTCCATCTGCACCTTGCCGATACCCTGATCGATGGAAACTTGGTCCGCGCCGGTCACGGTCCATTTCAGAACTACCGGTTGGCCGGACTGAATCGACGTGCGGGACGCGGAGAAGTCCTGGATGGCAGGCGGGGCAAGCACCTGGAGAGTAACGCTGGCAGTCTTGGACGGCCCATTTGCGGCCTTTGCCGTCAGTTTATAAGTGGTGGGCGACTGAGGTGTGACCGAGCGAGCGCCGGCCGCGCCCACTACGCCAATATCGGGCGCTATTCTGACTTCCGTCGCATGCTTCACGGACCATTTCAGGACGGCAGCCTTGCCCGGCGCAACCGCCTGCGGTTCGACCGCGAAGTTCTCGATGGCGATCGCGGGCACGGCTACCGGCTGCGGCCCGGGAGGGCGCGTGATGGGCTCGGGATTGGGAGGCCTGGTTGATACGGGATTGGGAGGCGGGATTGGCGCCGGTGTCGCGATCTCGCTCGGGTGGGTACGCAGACGAACCCAGTAAAACGCCCCAATCCCGAGTCCCGCCAGAATAACCGCGACCGCTAATCCGCCTATCCACAGCTTCGCGCGTGGGCCTGAGCGGGGGGGCGCGGGAGCCGGTTGCTGGGTCCCCACCGTCTCGACTTCGGGCTCCAGGACCGGCGCGGGCCGTGGGACCGGAGCGGGCCGTGGGACCGGAGCGGGTGGTGGGACCGGAGCGGGTGGTGGGGACGTCGCGGGCTCCGCGTCCCACGCTTCCAGCAGCGCCCGTACAAATTCGGTGCAGCTCGCATATCTTCCCGCCGCGTCCTTCGCCAGAGCCTTCTGCAATACCTCGCTCACCCCTGGGCTGAGCGCCGGATTCAACTGGTACGCCAGGGGCGGCGGTACGTTCATGATATGGAAGAACAGACTCTGAATCTCTCCCGACTGAAACGGCCGCTGTCCGGTCAGCGCTTGATAGGCGACCACCCCTAGCGAGTATTGGTCCGCACGGGGGGTCAGGTCCCCACCCAGAATCTGTTCGGGAGACATGTAAAACGGACTGCCAAGCGATGTCCCGGCCTGGGTGAGCGCCGTCTGCCCAGCGAGTCCCTTGGCGATCCCGAAATCGCAGATCTTCACCGTGCCATTTTCGTCCAGCATGATGTTGGCGGGCTTGATATCGCGGTGAATGATCCCTTTACCGTGCGCATAATCCAGCGCCGCGGCAGTCTGCCACAATACTCGCCGCAAAACGTCCTTGCCGGGGGGCTGCGGGGCGCTCAGCACTTTTTCCAAGGTGGGGCCATTCACGTACTCCATGGCGATGAAGGCGTTGTCGCCCTCTTCTCCCACGTAGTACACGGTGACAATGCCGGGGTGGTTGAGAATTCCGGCTGCTTGCGCCTCACGGAACAGACGTGCGCGTAGCATCTCCCGGTCCTTTGGATCGGAGAACTCCTGCAAGAGAATGAGTTTGATGGCGACCGACCGGCCGATAGCGGGATCCAAGCCGCGCAGCACCACCCCCATGCCGCCGCGGCCGATTTCCCCGATCACTTTATACGGGCCAATTCGCTCCATTCGTCGATCAGGTTGTGCCGGTGGTCGAGGCTTGCCTCTTCACGTCCGCCTCGGTTTCATCGGCGACCGCCTGTAGCTTTTGCAAGTCGGCCCGCACCGCATCTGGTTGGGGCTGCGGAACCTCTCCGGCAGAAGTTTGTGTGTCCGGAGCGGGCGGCAAGCCGTTCTTGCCTTGATTGTCGGCCAGCGTTTTCAGTCCCGAGTCGATCTTTGCCCGGAACTGGTTGTGCATCTCTTGCAAGTCCGCGACAGCGATCACGACGCTCTGGCCCGTGGGGCAGTCCGACCGCTTGCTGCTGGCGACCTTCACGCTGACGTTTTGTTTGGCATCCGGCGTGTCGGAGATACGCGTGATCACGTCGCCCGGGGATAAGCTGCATGCCTGATCCCCTGCGTTTACGTCGAGGCTGGCGGAAACCACGAAAACACTCACGGCCGGATCCAGGGCCTCCGGTCTTTGCTCTGCGACGACCTGCGCTTCTGGCGCCGCTGCCGGCGTTGTCGCTGGTGCCGCTGCTGGCGCCGCCGACGGCTGCTGCCGGCTCACCGCCGCGGACCGCTCGGCATCGATCTGCCGCTTCACTTCATCGGCTATGGCCTGCTTGATCTCCGGGGTGAGAACCGTGGTCTGGGCCGCGGATTGGTCCGGCGGCGGTCCGCTGGTGCCCGGTTGCTGCGCCGCGGACGCTCCCCCTGCATCATAGGCTGCCCGCAGACTCTCCGCCAGCACGTAGTCCGTCAGCCACAAGGAGGCTACCGGATAATAAGGCGCCGGCGCGAAGTAGTAACCGTATGGGGCATACCACGCCGCGGCGCGCCAGTCCCAGCGGTAATAAACCGGGTTCATCCACGGATTGTAGACCCAACCGTAGAAGGCTGGCCGGTAATAATAACCAGGCACGTAGCCGTAGTAGAAGGCGCCCCGGTAGGAATACCTGTTATAAACGTACACATTCGTACGCCCGCCGATCACATAGGTCCGCTGCACGTACACGCGGCCGTTGCGGTTCATGTAAGCGCGCTGCGAATACCCGCTGTTGGGTCCAGTGCTCACCAACATTCGGCCGTTGCTCCGGCTGACGACCGTGCGCTGGCCGCCCACGCCGCGCCTGATGTTGAGCCCGTTCGCCGTGTGGATGGACTGGATGCGGCCTCCTGCTGAGAATCTCGCACTTGTGCCGTTGGAAAACGTTCGGGTAGTAGACGGACCTGTCCGGCCGGGATGCGCCCCGCCGCCGGAGCCGAAATGGGTCCCGCCGGCCCGGCCGCCTGTCGAGCCGGGGTGGCTGGTTGTAGGGGAACCGTACTTACTGCCTGGAGATGTGGTCGTCGGATGCTGGCCTGTCGTGGTGTTCGCCTTTCCGGGCGCATGCGCGGCCGGTGCGGCTTTCGGGGCGGCGGCCGCTTTTGGAGGCGAGCTCGATCTGGGTTTGTTGTCGGCCCAGGCCAACGTTGCCATCAGCAAAAACAAGCTCATGGAACAGTTTCGCGCGATGTTCTTGTGCAGACGCATGATGTTGCTCCCGTACAGTTCAACTATCCCTTAGTGACTTCGAAACCACAACCGTTTCAGCCGGAATCTCCGGTGAGGACCGGGATAGCGACAATTATACTTCCAAATGCAAGAAAGCGGCACCTCGGCTCGGCTCGGCAATTGGGTCGCCCAAAATGTTACCCAGAGGGACCCGACTTGGCCGACCCCGAAAGCCCGCGGAGTTACCAGCCCACCGGCCTCCCCTGGTTCTGCTGGTCGAGCCACTTCTGCAGCGGCGCGAAGTAATCGCGGATCGCCGTCGCATCCATCTTCCGCTCGCCAGTCAGCTTCGCCAATGCCTCTGGCCACGGCCGGCTGAGACCCATTTCCAACATCTCATTAAAGCGCCGGCCAGCTTCTTTGTTCCCATAGATCGAACAACGGTGCAGCGGCTCGTGGCAGCCCGCGATGCGCGCCAGCGCACGGTGAAACTGGAATTGCAGGATGTCGGCCAGGAAATAGCGCATATAAGGCGTATTCGAGGCTACGTGATACTTCGCGCCGGGATCGAAATCGTCCTCCCCGCGCGCGACCGGCGGCGCCACACCCTGATATTTGCGGCGCAACTCCCACCAAGCCTGGTTGTACCGCTCCGGTGGAATCTCGCCCGAGAACACCTTCCAGCGCCACTGGTCGATCACCAGGCCAAACGGCAGGAACGCCACCTTCTCCAGCGCCTTGCCGAGCAGCAGCCCGATATCCTTCGAGGCATCCGGCGCTTTGTCCAGCAGCCCGATCTTGACCAGGTAATCCGGCGTCACCGACAACGCCATGGTATCGCCCACCGCCTCGTGAAAGCCGTCGTTGGCGCTGTCGCGATAGAGGAACGGCTGTTTGTCGTAGGCGCGCTGGTAGAAATTATGGCCCAACTCGTGGTGGATGGTCAGAAAATCCTCCGCCGTGATATCGATGCACATCTTCAGCCGCACGTCTTCCACAAAGTCGATATCCCAGGCGCTGGCGTGGCACACCACTTCCCGATCGCGCGGCTTCACAAACTGCGAGCGTTCCCAAAAGCTCTCCGGCAGCGGTGCGAATCCCAGCGACGTAAAGAAATGCTCGCCATAATGCACCATCTGCTTGTAATCGGTCTTGCGGCTCTTCAGGATTTCGGTGAGATCGAAGCCCGGATCGGCATCGCGCGGCGCGGCCAGCGGGTAAACGTTGTCCCAAGTCTGGGCCCACATGTTGCCGAGAAGGTGCGCGGGAATGGGGCCATCCGCGGGCACCGCGCCGGCGCCGTACTGTTCGCGCAGTTTCGTGCGGATGTAGGCGTGCAGCGAGAGGTACAGCGGCCGCACCTGTTCCCAAAGCCGGTCCAGCTCTTTGGCGAAATCGTCCGGCGGCATGTCGTATTTGGCGCGCCACATGGCGCCGTTGTCGGCGAACCCCAGCTCGCGCGCGCCTTTGTTGGCCAGGGCCACGTAGCGCACGAACTCCGGCCGGATGGGGCGCGCAATGGCGTGCCACCCCCGCCAGGCGTCCAGCAGTTCGGCGGGCTTGCGGCTGGCGGCCATCAGGCGCGTGAGGTCTTCCAGGTCCAGGCAAGTGCTGGCGCCCGGCGGGCAGTATTTGCCTTTGCCGTAGGTGCCCTCCATGGACGCGGCGATGCGCGTGAGTTCCTCGCTCTCCCTGGCGTCGGCGGGCGTGGCCAGCGTCAGCGACAGCTTCAGCAGATTGATCTTGCGGCGGACATCGTCCGGCAGCGTCAGCGCATCGAACCGCGTGGATTTCTTGGCCAGCTCGACGGCGGCGTTGATGGCCCGTTCATCGGCCTTGGCGGCCAGGGCCTCGGTGTCGTCGGTGATGTAGGTGGACTTGACCCAGTCGGCGCGCTGGCCCTCCACCGACAAGGCCAGCAGCCGGGCCTCGGCGTCTTCGATGAATTTCTGTGCTTCGCGGACCGTGGGCGGCCCCGCGGCTTGCATCGCGACGGACGAGGCCGCGGCGGCGATCAAAATAAAAGTGCGTTTCATATGCCGTGCACCATTGTAAACTGGCAGCATGGCGTTGAAAACAGTTCTATTCCTCGCGGCGGCGATGGCCGCCTCCATTACCATCCCATCCGCGGTTGCCCAGGAGCACGGGCGTGTCTTCGAATTGCGCACCTACACTTGTAACGAAGGCAAGCTGCCGGACCTGCTGGCGCGCTTCCGCAACCACACCACGCGCCTCTTCGAGAAGCACGGTATGACCAATATCGCGTATTGGGTGCCGCAGGACTCGCCGGCTCACGAAAATACGCTGATCTACGTCATCGCGCATGCCAGCCGCGACGCCGCCAAGAAGAGTTGGGACGAATTCCGCAACGACCCGGAGTGGCAGAAAGTGCAGAAGGATTCCGAAGCCAACGGCAAGATCGTGAATAAAGTGGAATCCGTCTTCATGGATGCCGCGGACTTTTCGCCGACGAAATAGCTCTGCCTTTGTGGGGCAGGCAATCATGCCCGCAGCCGGCTTTCAGCCGGCTCTGCCGCCTGAAAGGCGGCTGCGGCCAAGATTGGCCGCCCTCCATCCTATCCGCCGTATTCCTTCAGCTTGTTGTGCAGCGTCTTCAAGCTGATACCCAGAATATCGGCCGCGCGGGTCTTATTATTGTGGGTGTGTTCCAGGGTTCGCAGAATGAGGCCCTTCTCTGCGTCCTCTACCGTAGTTCCGATGCTGAAGCGCACGGATTCCGGATCGTCCGTCGCGGCGGCCGTTTGAACGGCGGCGGCTATCGCCGCGCGGCCCTGTAAAAAGGCGGGAATGTGCTTGATCTCGACGGTTCCCTCGCCCGCCAGAATTACGGCGCGCTCCAGCACGTTCCGCAGCTCGCGCACATTCCCCGGCCAGGAGTGCCGCTCGAAGGCGTCCTGCACGTCCGGCGCGATGCCCGTCACGCGGCATTCGTGCTTGCGGTTCAGGCTGGCGATCAGCGCTTCGGAAATGGGCGCCACATCCTCCTTGCGCTCGCGCAACGGCGGCAGGTGAATGTGGAAAACGTTCAGCCGGTAGAATAGGTCTTCGCGCAAATGGCCGCCCCGGATGGCTTCGTCGGGCGCCTTGTTGGTGGCCGCCACCAGCCGCACGTCCACTTCGAATTCGGCTTTGCCGCCCAGCCGCCGCACTTTGGAATCCTCGATAATGCGCAGCAGCTTGGCTTGCGTGGGCAGGGGCATCTCGCCGATCTCGTCCAGCAATAGCGTCCCGTGTTGCGCCAGTTCGAAGCAGCCGGCGCGCCGCTCCGAAGCGCCCGTGAAGGACCCCTTCTCGTGCCCGAACAGTTCGCTCTCGATCAGCGTTTCCGGGAGCGCCGCGCAATTGATCGCGATGAATGGCCCTTGCCGCCGCAGGCTGAGCTTATGAATCGTGCGCGCCACCATCTCCTTGCCGGTGCCGCTCTCGCCGGTGATCAGCACGCAAGCCTTGCTCGGTCCGGCCTGCTGCAGCAGCGCAAAGATCTCCCGCATCTTAGACGAAGCGCCCACCAAATCCCCCAGCGAGCCGTTGTTGGCCAGTTGCCGGAGCAGAGCCTGTTTGTCGTTGCGCAGACCGGCATGCGCCGCGGCCCGGCTCACCAGCACCTCCAGGCTCTTCGGCTGGATCGGTTTTTCCAGAAACCAGTAGGCGCCCAGTTCGTGTACGGTTCGGACAGCCGTTTCCACGTTGCCGTAAGCCGTCAGCACGATAGTGGGCGGCATATCGCCCATTTCCCGCAATCTCTCCAGGAAACCGAAACCGTCCAGTCCGGGCATGTTCAAATCGGTCAGGATCACGTCGGGCATGTTCCGGCTCAGCGCCTCCAGCGCATCGTTGCCATCCGATGCGGTCTCCGCCGTCATGCCCCAGGCCGATACCATGGCCGCCAGCCCGCTGCGCTGCGCGGGTTCGTCGTCAACGATCAGAACTCTCAACAAATTCAATCCTTCGGGTGAGGCAGGCCTCCCGGCTTGCCTGTGCCAGTGCGTTTTCCGCTATTGTAACGCCGGGCGCATTTCCACACGACCGTTACCGAGCCGCGACCGTCAGGGAGCGGTTCCCGCTTTTGCGATAATAAGAAGCACCAGGGCTAATGGTCTTCGAAACGGTCCGACGCGCCCGCCATCGCATCCTCGCCAACGAGGCATTGCGCCATGCCGCCTATTCGGTCAGTGCGGCGCTGGCCTCGCTGATCCTGCTTCTATTGGCGGGAACTCAGATCCTCGCCTGGGCCTGGCTGCTCCTGCTACCCGCGCTCGCGTTGGCTGCCGGGACTTACGCGACCTGGCGCGGCGCACCTTCCCTCTATCGGGTGGCGCAGCGCGTGGACCGCAACCTGCACCTCGCCGATACCCTCTCCACGGCCCTCTTCTTCGCCCCGGCGGATCAAGCTGCCCGATCGACCGACATGCGCCGCGCGCAATGGTCGCAAGCCGAACGCATCGCAGCCGGCGTGGATCCGCGGCGCGCGATTCCCATGCGCGTGCCGCGCGCGCTCTATGGGACCGCGCTGCTGGCCCTAGTGGCGGCCAGCCTGTTTGCGCTGCGCTATGGATTGGATCGCCGATTGGATCTGCGTGCGCCGCTGGCTCGCATCGTGCAGGAGAGACTGGGCTATCCCGCATCGCGGCAGACGGCGCGCGACCGCCAGCGCCCGACCGCCCGCGATCCCAAGCGCCCCGCAGAGCCCGGCTTTTCGCTCGACCAATCCCAACAGAAAAGCCCCGGCGAATTGGATGCCGCGCCGGACTCCGCTCTGGACACCGTGGGCGTGCCGGATGTCGACAAGATCGCATCCAGCCGCCCGGACAACTCCAAGCTGGCGCAATCCACGCCACTCGAAGGGGAACAGAACGTGAGCGAGGAGCCCGAGGGGGTCAGTGCAAACCCGGGCGACCAGCAGTCCGCCGATGGCCGCAAAGGCCCTGGACAAGGGAAGCAGGGGCAGGGCGACGACCAGCAAGCCTCCGGCAACTCCGGTGAAAGCTCCAGCCTGCTCGGCAAGTTCCGCGACGCCATGTCCAGCTTGATGAATCGCATGCGGCAGCAGGCGGGGGCCAAGGGGGCGCAGCAGCAGGCGGGCGCCCAGAAGGGCGGCCAGCAGAAAAGCCAGTCCGGCAACCCGGGGCAGAACGGCAAACAGGGGCAGCAGCCAGGAGACGGGCAGCAGGCCGATGCCAAGGACGCTCAGCCCGGAGACGATAGCCAGAATGCCCAGAATTCGAAGTCGGGCAGTCCCGGCGAAAGCGGACAGCAGCCCGCCACCAAGCAGCCCGGAAGCGGCATCGGACGGCAGGACGGCAGCAAAGACGTGAAGCTCGCCGAACAGCTTGCGGCCATGGGCAAGATCAGCGAAATCATTGGCAAGCGCGCCGCCAACGTGACCGGCGAGGTTACCGTCGAAGTCGAGAATAGCAATCGGCAGTTGCGCACGCCATACGCCCCGCGCGACGCGCATCACGCCCAGGCCGGCGGCGAGATCAATCGCGACGAGGTCCCGGCCGCGTTGCAGGCCTACGTGCAGCAATATTTCGAGCAGGTGCGCAAGCAGTCTAAGCCAGCCAAGCCAGGGCTATAATGTGTTACCGAGCCACGACCGTCAGGGAGTGGTCAATGGCACGTTGCGCCTACTGCTCCCACACCCGCTTGGGCACGCCGCGATCCCGGTCCTTCACGCGGTCGTAGAGGTAATAGGTCGATACGGTGCCGAGCGACTCGTTGTACAGGCTCTCCAACCCCAGCCCCTCTTTCAGATCCTCTTCGAAATCGTGCAGCGCCTTCAACTCGCATGCCAGCGCCGGCTTGCTCTTCCCCGAAGGGGTGCGGAAAAACTTCTGATAGCCGCCATCCACCAGGGAACCGATCTCGCTGCCCATCAAGATGCCGGCCAATTCGGCGCGCCGGACCTGGCCGCCCGTCTCGCGCAACGCGACTCCGCATTCCCCCTTGGCTACCAGCACCGTGCCATCGGCCCGCGGCGTCACGCTGAATCCCGCGCGCTTCAGGTTGTCGAGCCTGTTCTGGAATGTGAGCTCGATGGGACGCTGCCTGCGAAAGAACATAACGACATTATAGCCGCCCGACGGCCGCGCGATTCGGCGCGCCCCTCAATATTTAAATCTCCAGCGAAATTCGCCGTAAATCTGCCGCGGGTCGTTAAAGTGGAATCCTCCAAAGGTCAGGCTGTTGTCCAGTAACACGCGGCGATTGGTCACGTTCAGCGCGCTCAACG
>JBEKPZ010000134.1:0-19139 GCA_049520215.1 Bryobacteraceae bacterium
CGCCTGCTCGACGCCTACGGCCTGGATGTCTGGATCTGGTATCCCGCGATGGACGCCGATTACGCAGACTCCGCCACGGTGGAATCCGCGCTGCGCGAATGGGGCGAAGTATTCCGCCAACTGCCGCGCGTCGATGCCGTGTTCGTGCCCGGCGGCGATCCCGGCCACACCGCCCCGCGGCACCTGATGGCGCTGCTCGCGAAAGAGACCGAGGTTCTGCATCGCTATCATCCGCGCGCGCAAATGTGGGTGTCGCCGCAGAGCTTCAACCAAGCCTGGCTCGGCGAGTTCCTCGGCATCCTGCGCGACCAGCAGCCGGCGTGGCTCACCGGCGTGGTCTTCGGACCGCAGACCCGCATCTCGCTGCCCGAGTTGCGCGCGGCGGTGCCTCCGCGCTATCCCATCCGCAACTATCCGGATATCACGCATAACATTCAATGCCAGTTTCCGGTCGCGAATTGGGACCCCGCCTGGGCGCTCACCGAAGGCCGCGAGAGCATCAATCCGCGGCCGGTCGAAGAGGCGGGCATCTTTCGTCTCTTCCAGCCGCACACCATCGGGTTCATCAGCTACTCGGAAGGCTCCAACGACGACGTGAATAAGTTCGTGTGGAGCGCGCTCGGCTGGAATCCGGACCAGGACGTAACCGAAATCCTGCGCCAGTACAGCCGCTACTTCATCGGCGACGCGTTCAGCGAAAGCTTCGCCGAGGGCCTGCTGGCGCTGGAACGAAACTGGCATGGTCCGGTGTCGGCCAACTCCGGCGTGGACGCCACCCTCGCCGAATTCCAGGCGATGGAGCGCGCCGCGCCGCCCCCGGTGCTGCGCAACTGGCGCTTTCAACAGGCGCTTTATCGCGCCTATTACGACGCCTACACGCGCAAGCGGCTGCGGTATGAAACAATGCTCGAAGACGAAGCCATGCGGAAACTGCGCGAGACGCGGGATACCGGCGCGGCGGCGGCCATCTTGGATCGCGCCGTCGAGCATCCGGTCGCGCCCGAATGGCGCGCGCGCATTTTCGAATTGGCCGAGGCGCTGTTTCAAAGCATCGGCATGCAACTGAGCGTGCCGCGCTACAAGGCCATTGGCGTGGATCGCGGCGCCAGCCTCGACACTCTCGACGTGCCGTTGAACAACCGCTTGTGGCTGGAGCGCCGTTTCGCCGACGCGCGCAGCGATCCCGCGGAAATCGACCGCATCCTGAACTGGACCGATCCCGGCCCCGGCGGTTTCTACGACGATCTCGGTGACCCCGCGCGCCAGCCGCACCTGGTGCGCGGCAGCACCAGCCTGGAATATCGGCCGCAGTGGCCCAGGTCGTGGTGGACGTATGCCGAATCGTTCTACGATGAACCTTTGCAGATGCGTTACACAGGTCTCGATCGGGCGGCGCAGTATCGCATCCGCGTGGTGTACGCGGGCGATAGTTCGGGCCGCAAAATCCGGCTGGTGGCAGGTGGGACAGGCCTTCAGCCTGTCGAGATTCATCCCCTGATGCTCAAGCCCCAACCGGTCCGCCCCATCGAATTCGACGTCCCGCGCGTGGCCACGGCGCAGGGCGAATTGGACCTGAAGTGGTATCGCGAGGCCGGCCTCGGCGGCAACGGCCGCGGCTGCCAGGTGGCCGAAGTCTGGTTGATCAAACAATGAACACACCTTGGGAAAACCCCGTCAAGAAACGCTTGCGCGAAGGGCTGCCGGTAGTGGCCGCCACCATCACGGTCGCCAATCCGGACGTGGCTGCGCATGCCGCCTCGCTCGGCTTCGATTTTCTGTGGGTCGAGATGGAGCACTCGCCCATCACGCTCGAAACGCTGCGCAACATCGTGCTGGCCACGCGCGGGCTGCCCGCGCTCACCTTCGCGCGCGTGCCGGTGAACGAGATCTGGACCGCCAAGCGCGTGTTGGATGCCGGTGTCAGCGGCGTGATGTTCCCCTTCACCAGCACGCCGGAACTGGCGGCGCAGGCCGCGGCGGCCTGCCGCTATCCGCCAGCGGGGCGGCGCGGTTCGGGGCCGGTGCTGGCGCGCACCACCTGGCCGGCGGGCGAGGCCGGCTATCACGATTCCGCCGACGCGAACGTGATGGTGATCATCATTATCGAAGAGGCGCGCGCCGTGGAGCGGATCGACGAAATCGCCGCCACGCCCGGCGTGGACGTTCTCTTCATCGGCACCAACGATCTTTCGTTTTCGCTCGGCCTGCGCGGCAACCAGGACGATCCCAGGGAGGAGGCGGCCATCGCGCGCATCGTGGAAGCCGGGAAGCGCCACGGTAAGTTTCTGGGACGTCCCGCCGCCACGCCGGAGATGGCCAGACGTTATATGGAGCAGGGCTTCCTGCTGTTCCAGGGGCCTACCGATCTTGGATTGATGGGCGCTGCAGCGCGCCGGTATCTGGAGCCGTTCGGCAGGGTCGGAGGGACGCCCCAACCGCGCGCTTTGTACTGACGGCTGGTCACCCAAATCAACTTTCTACCCAGTCCGCCAGGCGCAGGCCGGTAATTCTGGAGAACTCACGGGTGTTGTGGGTCACCAGGGTGACCTTGAGGCTAAGCGCGTGCGCGCCGATGAGTGTGTCGAGGGCCCCGATGCGGGCGCCACGAACCTCAAGCGTCGCGCGCACCGCGCCATATGCCGCGGCAGCCGCTGCGTCGAACGGAGCGACCTCCAGCGCGCCGTGAAATCGTCCAGGGCGGCCTTATTCCGTTCCTTCTGCTGACCCTTCTCCGCACCGAAGGAAAGCTCAGCCATGGTGATCGAGGAGATCCCGACATCGCCCGGCGTATAACGATTGAGGCGCTACAGCATCGCTACGGGCTGGTAGCGGATGAGATGGATGCAGGTGACGGTGTCGAGCAGAACCTTCATCGGAACACTTCCGAGCGGTTCTGCTGCGCAGGTTGGTCACGCTCGGCCATGAAGTCTTCGGAAAACTGGCCAAGGCTGTGAATGAGTGAGTCCCAACCCTTCTTCGAGGGCAGAATGAGCACCCCGTTACCGACGCGCTTCAGAAACACATGATCGCCCTCAAACCGGAATTCGCGCGGAAGCCGGACGCCTTGACTGCGGCCATTGCGAAACAATTTGGCGGTCTTCACAAATATGCACCTCGACCCGATGGTCTATATTTTGAGTATATACCAGCGTTCCCTACGCCGCCGCGTTCTTGAACTTCACCGACACCAACTTGGACACGCCCGGCTCCTGCATGGTGACGCCGTACATCGCCGACGCGGCCTCCATGGTCTTCTTGGAGTGGGTGATGACGATGAACTGCGTCCCGGTAGACATCTCGCGCAGCAGGCGGGTGAGCCGCTCGATGTTGGCTTCGTCCAGCGGCGCATCCACTTCGTCCAGGATGCAGAAGGGGCTGGGCTGATAGCGGAAGATGGCCATCAGCAGGGCCACCGCCGCCAGCGCCTTCTCGCCGCCGGAGAGCAGCAGCACGTTTTGCAGCTTCTTGCCGGGAGGCGAGGCCACGATGTCGATGCCGGAATCGGCCAGGTTGGTTTCGTCGGTCAGGCGCATCTCGCCGACGCCGCCCCCGAACAGCGTCTGGAACGCTTCGCGGAAATTCTCGTTGATGCGCTCGAAAGCTTCGGCGAATTTCTGCCGCGAAACAACGTCGATATCGGCGATGGCCTTCTCGGTATCGCGGATGGAATCCAGCAAATCCTGCCGCTGCACGCTCAGGAATTCCTGGCGCTGCGAGGCTTCCTGAAACTCCTCCATGGCCTGCGCGTTCACCGGGCCCAGCGCCTCGATGCGCGCGCGCACTTCCTCGTAGAGACGCTCGGCCTCGGCTATGGCTTCGATGTCCGGAACGGTCTCGTCGCCGGCGGTCAATTCCTCGACGGCGCAATTCAGTTCTTTGCGGCTGGTCTCGTCGAGATACTTCAATTCGGCCTGGCGGCGCACCAGATCCACTTCGATTTGCGAGCGGTTGGTATGGGCCTCTTCGACCTTCGCGCGCAGTTGCTTCAACTCGTCTTCGGTGGCGGCCAGAGTCTCGCGCATGCGCACTTCCTCGGCGGCCAACTGGTTCACCGCGGCTTCGGTCCGCAAAGCCTGTTCAGCGAGCGCGGCCAGCTTCCGATCCAACTCGATGTTGTCGGCCAGCAGACCCGCGCGATGGACGCCGAGGCGCTCGATTTCGGCCGCGATCGCGCCCAGCCGGGACGTGGCTTCCTTGTGCTGGGCTTCCAGGCGGCCCATGGCGGCGCGTTCGGCGCGATGCCGCTCATCGAGCGCGGCCAACTCCGCACGCAGCGCCGAATGGTCTTCGGCGAGCGCCGCCGCTTCGATCTCAAGCTTCTCCAGGAACTGCCGCTGGTCTTCCAGTTCCTGCTCGCGCTGTTCGCGCAATTCTTCCTTCTGCTCGACGGCCTGCTGGTTGCGCTCGCGCTGCGCCTGCGACTGTTCGGCGTCGCGCTTCAGGCGGTCGAGTTCCAGCCGCGCCACGGAAAGCCGCGAGTTGGCGCGACTGGTGTCGTCGGCCAGTTTGCGCATTTCGTGTTCCAGCGCCACGCGGTCCTTTTCGCGGGCTTGCTGCACGCCGCGCAAGCGCTCCAACTCGGCGGCCAGGATGCCGATCTCGCGGTCCAGATCCTCGAGGCGGGCGACTTGCTCGTCTAGCGCCTTCTGCTTAGCTTGCAGGACGACGCCCAGCTCGCGCGCTTCGCGCTTCATGGCCAGCGGACCGCTGGCGGTCTTCTTGCCGCCAGTCACGGTGTGGCCGTGATAGCAGAGCCCCTCGGTGGTCAGAAAGTAGAGATGCGGATAGCTGATGGCCAGGCGTTGGGCCGACGCGCGATCCTCGGCCACGAAGCACAGCGAGACGCGCGGCAGCAGGGTGGCGGCGCGGTCTGTCAAGCCGTTGGTGAGGCGCAGCGAATCGCTGAGCCGCGACAGAATGCCGGTTTCCGGCCCGATGGCCGGCTCCGCCAGATGCAAGTGGCCGTTGCCGTTTTTATCCGGATGCACCAGGAAGGTGGCGCGCCCGTCGAGCTCGGCGCGCAGGAAATCGAGGCCGCGGTCGGCCTGCGCCCAGTTCTCGACGACCACGTATTCCAGTTCGTCGTGCAGGAATTCTTCGGCCGGCTTTTCGAACTGCGGGTCCACTTCCACGAAATCTGCCAGCACGCCTTGCGGCCGGAGGTCCTGCGCCTTGCCCTTTTCCAGCGCGGCGAAGAGTCGCTTCACCGATTCGGTGGTGTAGCTGCGGTGCGCCAGCACTTCCTCGAGCGACTCCTTGCGCGCCTTCGTCTGGGAGCATTCCGTGCGCAGTTGGTCGATGCGCCCGCGCACTTCGACGGCGCTCTGCCGCCGGACGCTCAGATCCTCCTCGGTGCGGTGGCGTTCGCCGGCGACCGATTCCAGCTCGAGCTGGCGCTGCGCCATGGTTTCGGAAAGGGCTTTGCGCGCCACTGCCAGACGTTCCAGCTCGGCGGCGGAGGTCTGCTCTTCCTTCTGCACGCGCGCCGTTTCGCGCTCGATGCCCGCCAGGTATTCGTTCAGTTGCGCGAGTTGGTTGCGCAGCGTGGAGACTTCGCCCAACAGCCGCAGCACGGCCGTGCGGCTGGCTTCGATGGCCTGCTCGCGCTGGCGGACGGTGGCCTGCAGCTCCTCGCGCAGGCGATTCTTCTCCAGCATGCGCTCGCGCGATTGGCCGATTTGCTGGTCGAGCGCGGCCACTTGCTGCTGGTGCGCGTCCAGGTCCGCGCCGAGGCGGCCCAGCCGGAGTTCCAATTCCTGCGACTCCCGCTCGGCCTGCGCGATGCGCTGCTCGATGGCGCCGCTCTCCTTCACCTGCGATTCCAGCCGGCCGCGGGTGCGTTCGGTTTCCACTTTGCACTCGGCGAGTTCGCGCCGCTGTTCGGTGAGATGCTGCTCGTTCTGGTAGGACTGGCCCTGCAGTTCGGTGTGCGCCAGTTCTTTGGCGGCGACCTGCTCAGAAAGGCCGCGCAGATCGGCGGAGGCCAAGTTCAGGTCGAGCGCCGCTTTGGCGGCTTCCCGCTCCAGCATGCGGAACTTGCCCGAGAGCGCCACGCGCAGGCGGGCATCCATTTCGGTCTTGAGCTCGCCGTAGCGGCGGGCCTTGGCGGCCTGGCGCTTGAGCGAATTCACCTGGCGGGTGACCTCTTCCAGGATGTCGAAGACGCGCGCCAGGTTCTGCTTGGCGCTTTCGAGCTTGGCTTCCGCGAGGCGCTTGCGGGTTTTGTACTTGGTGATGCCGGCGGCCTCTTCGATGACCCCGCGGCGGTCCTGCGGCTTGGAACTGAGGATCTGGCCGATGCGGCCCTGCTCGATGATGGCGTAGCTCTCGGGGCCGAGGCCGGTGCCCATGAAAATGTCCTGGATGTCGCGCAGGCGGGCGGTGTGGCCGTTGATCAGGTACTCGCTCTCGCCGGACCGGAACAGGCGGCGCGTGATGGTGACCTCGCCATTCTTGCCCTGGTGGGCGGTGATGGGGATGGGTCCGGCGTGCGGATGGGGAGCGTGGCCATTGGTCCCAGCTATGGAGGCGGCGGCTTCGTGCGCTTCCTGGTAAAGCATGGGGTCGACCAGCGTCATGGTGACGGCGGCCAGACCCAGGGGTTTGCGGTCGCGCGTGCCAGCGAAGATGACGTCTTCCATGCGGGCGCCACGGAGGCTTTTCGCCGATTGTTCGCCGAGCACCCAACTGATGGCATCGCTCAGGTTGGACTTGCCACAGCCGTTGGGGCCTACGACGGCAGCGATGCCGCCGCCATTGAAGCGGAGCTCGGTGCGGTCACAGAAGGATTTGAAGCCCTGCAGTTCGACGCGCTTTAGTTTCAGCAAAAACGTTCACCTCGTCTTGCTCGGGGGATCGTAACCATACTAAACTCGTTAGCGGCAAAAGTAAAGCACTTTCTACACTGCTAGAAGGGGCGAATGAGAATCGGCCCCAATATCTGGTAGCGCGATTCCGTGTGGGGCCGATTAACAATCGGCCCGCAGGTTGCCAACCTGCCCCACAGACCAGCGCGGAGGCCTTTTCTCCTGAAAGGCCCGGATGCCTTCCTGGAAATCGGCGCTGCGAAAAACCTCGTTGCGCATTTGGCGGGCCAGGTCGCCCGCGGCTTCCCAACTCTTGCAGCGCGCGTCGCGCACGAACGCCAGGCCCGCCCGGATCGCGGTGGGGCTGGCCTCGGCGATGGCGCCGGCGATCTCCCGCGCGCGCTCGATCAGGGTGGCAGGTTCCACGACGTGATGCACCAGCCCGTACTCGCGCGCCTCGCTGGCTGGGAGAATGCGCCCGCTGAGGGCCAACTCGGTCGCGCGGCGTTCGCCTAAAGCGGCGGCCACCGTCCGAAAAATCACGAAGGGCCACAACCCGATCCGGATTTCGGTCAACCCGAAGGTGGCATCCTCGGCCGCCACCACGATATGGCAATTCGCGGCCAGTCCCGTGCCTCCGGCCAGGGCCGCTCCGTGCACCGCCGCGATGAGCGGCTTGGTCATGCGGATTCCCGCCGAGAAGATGCGCTCGTGCACTTCATTGATGTCGCCGCCGGAGGGCGACAGCACTTCGTGCAGGTCCATGCCGGCGCAGAACGATTTGCCATTGCCGCTCAGCAGGACCGCGCCCACGCCCGCGTCGTTTTCCGCCTCGTCTAGGGCGGCGCCCAGCGCGGTACAGAGGTCCATGTTCAGCGCATTGCGCCGCTCCGGCCGGTTCAGCGCCAGCCGCAGGAGGCGGCCTTCGCGGCTAATCTGTAAGCTCTCGCTCATCGACATCGATCTCCATGGCCAGAAGCGCCGCGCCCAGGGTTTTGCCCTGCGCGTCGGTGCGCAAGGAGACGGTGCCGCCGCCGCCCAGACCGTGATGCAGCAGCAGGTTTAACGCGCCGAGGTTGGGCAGTTGGAAACGGTCCACTCCTCCGGCGACCATTTCGCCGAAAAACGCTTTGACGCGCTCGGGCGTTACTTCGCGCAGCAGGATCGGGTAGTATTGCGGCTGCCACGCGATTACACCGATGTTGGCGATATCGCCCTTGTCTCCCGAACGGGTGTGGGCGATGCGTGCGAGGGGGATTTTCATGGGGCTGCCTCCATGCGGGGCTTAAGCCCCGCGCGGGCTAAAGCCCGCCCTCCATGCGCATGCGGTGATTTGGGGTGATAAAGGGGGCATATCATGCGACCACCTCCACGCGCGTTTGGATTTCATCGCGCGGTATCAGGGCCGGCCAATAGGCCACGATCTGACGCACCTCGGGACGGCCTTCGCCATAGCCGGTGCCGCCGGGCGGGCCGGTGAGCACCAGCGGAATCATTTCGCGCGTGAAGCGATCGACGGCGCGCTTGTCGGAGCCGCGCACACTGATGCGCACCTGCACCTCGGTGGGATCGTCAACGGGGTGGGCGGCTGGACCGTGGCAGGCATTCACTCCGAAATACTCGGTGTGGATTTCGTCGAAGCGCAGGCCGAGTTGGTCGAGGCGCTGGCGGGTGATGCGGTCCGCCACGCACGCTTTCTCCAGCGCGTCGGGCCAACTGTAGACCAGCGTGCCGGACGCTTTCCAGCCCGCGTGATAGCTGATCGACGCCTTCAGCATGGCCGGCCGCGGGCCGCCACGGACGCCGCTGCCGCGCACGCGATCCGGGCCGGTATCTTCGAGGCGCAGCGAGGTGAAGTCGGCGACGCAATCGGGCGTCATATATTGGCGCGGGTCGCCGATCTCGTAGAGAAGCTGCTCTTTCACGCCGTGCGAGTCGATGCGCCCGCCGGTGCCGGGATGCTTGGTTACGGCGAACGACCCGTCCGGCTCGGCTTCCACGATGGGGTAGCCGATGTTGGCCAGGTCCGGTATGTTCCGCCAATCCACCTGGCAATTGCCGCCGGAGCATTGCGCGCCGCATTCGATGATGTGGCCGGCGACGATGCCGGAGGCCAGCTTGTCGTAGTCGTCAGGTCCCCAGCCGAAGCGGTCGATCATGGGCGCGAGCACCAGGGCGGCATCGGCGCAGCGGCCGGCGATTACTACGTCCGCGCCGGTGGCCAGCGCTTCGGCGAGCGGGAATGCGCCGATGTAGGCGTTAGCGCTGAGGATGTGGTCGCGAATGGTGGAGATCGGCTCGTCGGTATCGATATTCCGCATCTCGTAGCCTTTGCCCAGAAACTCGTCAATGCGTGGGAGCACGTCGTCGCCGAGCACCACGGTAACTTTCAATTCCGGCGCGGCTTTCAAAACGGCGCGCGCGCAAGCTACCGGATTGACGCCGCCGGCATTGGCGACAACCTTAATGTGGCGCTCCCGCAGCTTCCTGGCGATGCGTCCGATCAGTGGGGGGAAATCGCGGGCATAGCCGAGATCGGGGTCCTGCTGCCGCTGCTTCTGCAGGATGGACATGGTGACTTCGGCAAGGTAATCGAGGGTGAGGTAATCGATGGGCCCGCCGTCGACCAGACGGACGGGGGCTTCGAGCCAGTCGCCCCAGAAGCCTTGACCATTCGCTATGCGAATGGGGGGCTGGGGGCTGGGGGCTGGGGGCTGGTGGTCTTGTTTCACAGAGTCTCCAGAACCAGCGCTTCGCCACGTGGACGGTGCAGCGTTACTTCCAGGGCCATGGTTAGGATTTGGCGCGTTTCGAGCGGATCGATGACCGCGTCGCAGTGGCCGCGGGCGGCGGCGTAGCGGGCGTCGAGCCAGCTTTCGTAGTCGGCTTTCGTTTTGTCGATGGCGGCCTGGAGTTGCTTGGGCAACGGTTCGTCGGCGGCCTTGAGTTTTTCCAGTTCCACCGAAAATAGCGCCTGCACGGCGGAGTCGCCTTCCATCACTCCGATGCGCGCGGTCGGCCAGCTAAAGGTGAAATGCGGCTCGAAGCCCTGGCCGGCCATGGCGTAATAGCCCGCACCGCTGGCGTGATTCAGCGTCAGGATGAGCTTGGGCACGCTGGTGCAGGACATGGCTTCCACCATGTCGGCGCCGGCGCGGACAATGCCTTCGCGCTCGGCTTCGGGGCCAATCATAAAGCCCGAAACATCCTGCAAATAGATCAGCGGGTAACCCAGCCGCTCGTTGAGTTCCACGAAATACGCCACCTTGCGCGCGGATTCGGTGTACACGATGCCGCCGATGCGCGGGCGTCCCTCCGAGCGCAGGAAGCCACGGCGATTGGCGATGATGGCGACCGGGTGGCCGGAGAGGCGGGCGTTGGCGCACAGCATCTCCGGCGCGTAATCCGGCTGGAATTCGGTGTAGTCGCCCGCGTCGAAAATGCGGAAGAGGATTTCTTCGATGTCGTAGGGCAGGCGATGGTTCTCGGGAAGCACGCCGTAGATGTCGTCGGCGGAACGCGCGGGCGGATTGGCTTGCGCGGGCGCGGGTGGCGCGGGTAGCTCGCGGAAGCGTTGGCGGATGCGCGCCAGGCATTCGGCATCGTCTTTGGCCCTGTAGTGGGCCACGCCGCTGACCGTGGTGTGCAGCCGGGCGCCACCAATGGATTCGGAATCGACCACCTGGCCGGTGGCGCCCTTGACGAGGTTCGGGCCTCCCAAGCCCATGAAGCTCGTGCCTTCGACCATGATGATGTAATCGCTGAGCGCGGGAAGATAAGCGCCGCCGGCGATGCAGGGACCCATCACCGCGGCAATCTGCGGCACACGGAGCTTGCGCCGCATAAGAGAATTATAGTAGAAAATTCGCCCGCCGCCATACTGGCCGGGGAAAATACGGTCCTGGTACGGCAGGTTGACGCCCGCGGAGTCCACCAAATAGACGATGGGGACGCGGTTGCGCATGGCGATTTCCTGCGCACGCAGGCCCTTAGTGACGGTTTCGGGCCACCAGGAGCCGGCCTTCACGGTGGCGTCGCCCGCGATGATGACGGCGTAACGGCGTTCGATCTTGCCGATGCCGGTGACAGAGCCGAGGCAGGGCGCTTCGCCTTCGTACTGGTCGTAGGCCAGCAGCAGGCCGATTTCGAGGAACGGCGTGCCGGGATCGATCAGCGCCGCGATGCGCTCACGTGCGGTCATCTTGCCTGCGCGATGCTGGCGTTCGATCTTGGCCTCGCCGCCGCCGGCGCGGAGGCGCTCTTCGAGCTTATGCAGTTGGTCGACCAGGTGGCGCATGTGGGCCATGCGCGCGACTTTCGGTACCGGGGGGGATGCAGGTTCGGGAATTGTGCTCACGTTATGTGATCGTAGCGCGAATGGGAGCCGGAGGGAATGAACAGAGGGTCGTTTGGATGCCGGATCGGCTCGTGGCGCGCAAGATTCTGCAGCCGGTATTTAAACGCGAACAATTTTCGATTTGGCTGCGGCAATCGCCATAGGGCAAGTCCCTTCTAGCGTTGGCGGTTGGCCAGTACAGATAAGCGGTGGGGCCAGGCTCGAACCCCATCCGAATCCGGCTTGGCGACGGCTACTTCATCAGTGCCAAGCGCCAAGTGTCATTGAGCGAAGGGCCGGTGCTGTCCCCGCCAAACATGACGACGACTTTCTGTTCAGGATCGTAATCCATGCCGTAATTATAGCGGTTTGAAGGCGTCGTGGTCGGATGAAATGGAGCCCAGTCGGACCCGTTCCAAATCCAGGTATCATTCGTGGAATTCGTCCAGTCGCCGCCGACGGCACCGCCGAAGAGCACCACCCGTCTCAGAACCGCGTCAAAGGCCATGCTGAAATACGATCTAGCCGATGGTGAAGAGGACGGAAACTGCTGGGTCCAAGTGGCCCCATTCCACGTCCAGGTATCGCCATACGCCGTTCCGCCCGATCCAGGAACTTCCACTTTCCAGTTGCTGCCGCCGAATAGCACGACAGTCTGTGTCGCCGCATCGTAGGCTAAAGGCGCTTGACGCGCGGACGGACTGGCGGCAGGAGCCTGCTGTATCCAGGTCTTGGCCACTCCGTCCCACGTCCAGGTATCAGCGAGGGAGCCGTCACTGCCTGTGCCGCCAAATAGGACTGAGGTATGGGTCGCCCCATCGTAGGCCATCGAGGCTACGCGCGGCGACGGGCTGACCAGCGGGAATTGCTGAGTCCAGGTGGTCCCATCCCACGTCCACGTGTCGTCGAGGAAGGTGCAGGTGCTGACGCTTCCGCTGCACCCGCCGAATAACACGATGTTTCCTGCGGCCCAGTCAAAGGTCATTGCAGCGCCGATGCGCGGCGATGGGGAGGTTATGGGCGAGAGTTGCTGCCATCCGTCACCAAGTCCCACACCGAATATCCAGGTCTCCCCATACATTTCAGAAGGGTTGCAGCAGCCACCAAACATCAATGTTGAGTGGGTCGCCGGGTCATAGGCCATGGCCATGTCCTCTCGCGCAGACGGGGCCGAACCGCCATACGACACTTCATACCAGTTCAGGGATTGAGCCTGCATCGATACGGGCTGTACCATCGTCACAGCCGCCATCAGCAGCAGTGGCATAGCCGTCCAAAATTTCTGACGAGTAACTTTCATGTTCCCCCCCCGACAACCATATTATACAGATATACAGCATTTTCATTTGGCTTCCCGGCTCCCTGTAAGCGTACATCCAAACCGGTGGCCCGGGACTGTTTATTAACGAATTTTAATTCTGGTCAACCCGCCGCCCCCGTCGGGCGCCATCCCTTCCGTCCGGGTAAGTCAAAACGAGGGAGCTGCCTGAGATCCGAAATCTTCTTCGTAAACTCTTCGATGCTATTTGCGGTCTCTGGTAGCACGGTGTTGCACCTCATTACGCGGCGTTTGAAGATATGTAATTCGATGAAAGCACTTCTCAGTGGGTGACCGCTAGACTGTGAGCAGTCTGCCCAGATTAATATCGGTAGCAGAATCTGTGACCACTAGAGCATGCGCGGCTTCCACACGCGCCGATCGAACACGAACGGAATCGGCTCCGCCATGGTGATGACCCCGAAATCCGGATGCTCGGGATTCAGCAGATAATTGTATTCCGTCGGGACTATTGCAGAGGGCACCCTAGCCACGGCTGAAACCTTGGAGATCAGCCAATGCGTGCCCGGCCTCGCAGACTCACAGGCGGCGGATCCTCCTGCCAACCCTGCGGGAGGGCCTCTCGGTCAAGGACGGTGATCTGCAGGCCGTCGGGAATCCATGCAGCTATAGAGGCGTAAGTCGTCAATGGCTCGATGGGGGAGTGTGTACCCAGAGTTCAAGAGTCGCCAGGGAGAGCGACTGGGACGTATACACAATGCGGTGGCCCTTGTGATTCCAGCGCATCGCCGCCCGCAATCCACCGTCGCCCGATAGAGCGGCTGGCGCGTATTGCCGCTTCGAGATGCGCAGACCCGCACTACGCAAACATCCCGTATTCGAGGCCGTACAGCAACTCGTCCACCAGTTCGGCGGCTTCTGGCGCGTCTTCCGTGAGCACGGCCAACGGGGAGCGCCCTCCCAAACTACGATTTGCCTCTTGCAACCAGTGCATCGCATTCAGCTGTCCGTCGAGGGCCTCAGTTGCGTGGGCTATGATCTCGGCCCTCCGCGCAGCGACGCGCAGTTCCTCCCGGCCAGACAGTTGCTCGCTGGCCGGAGTCTCAAAAACCCTCCGGGTTCCTTCATCTCCTTTCTTGCGCGCGAGTTCGATCAGTGCGAACCGCCCTGACGGCAGGGGCTCTCCGTCCGTGCAGAGGCCAAGGACCTCTAGCGCCTGCCGCATCTGAGTGCGTGCGACGCGCCGGACTGTGACCCGGGCGCGCGGCGCGGAGTCAGACCCGCCGCCAGACGATCTTCCTGGCTTGATGCGCTTTATCGTGCCAGCCATAGTGTCCTCTCCACTAGTGTACGGCGTTCGTTGCCCTGCTGGGGAGCATGCGGTCCTGGTACGGCAGGTTGAGGCGCGCAGGCGCTCTTCGAGCTTCTTCAGTTGGTCGACCAGGTGGCGCATGTGGGCCATGCGCGCTACCTTGCTTACGGCGGATGCAGGTTCCGGAATTGTGCTCACGTTATGTGATCGTAGCGCGAAAAAGGGTGAGGGAGACTGCCGGGCCGATGACACGTGGCCGCAGTTGGCGCAGGACCGACCACAATCGGGGAGATATGGCCGGACAGGCGAGACGCGAAATCCTTACAGTAGGCGCAGGTCTTCAGGGAAGCGCATTTCTCTGGTAATCGAGGCGGAGGGAATTCCGGATTCTCTGCTCAGGACCTCCCGAAACGCCGCCCATGTCTGATCGATTGTGGAACCACCAGCATCTCGCGCCAGTTTTTGCTGATTCAGTATAACTACTTGACGGACCAGATCTCCGAACGTCTCCACGGGAAACTCGCGAGGGAGGTGAGATGCCGCCTTAGACAGCCACCACAGGAGCACCGGGACCGCAAGAGGCATAACGAGACTAAGCTCCCAGGAGATCGATTTGGTCATCCCTGCAGCGAAAGCGAGCACACCCAGGAGCGCGATAGACAGGTAGGCTATCGTTGCCGCGTGGCCCGGCCGCAGGCCCGGCACTCGAAGTCTCAAGTTCGTCTCTATACCCTCCCACCACGTACGCCGAAATGGCTGAGGCAACAACTTTCGTAACTGCGCGTCGGGGCGAACCGAGCGTCGGTCCAGGTTAGAAACCGCAATCAGGGAACGCCGTAATCGAAAGAACGCGAAACTCGTGAGGCACCGCGGCGATGCAAACTCGCCCATCTTGTGCACGATGTTATCGAATAGATCTCCGACCGTGGTCGCATCGGCAATGTCCTGCTCCGTGAAGTCGACCCAAAACGACAGTCGGATCTCTTCCAGCAGGTAGCCGAGCTGGTCACCGATCAGTTCCAGTTGCTCCGCCCGTCCCACGTTCGTAGCCTACCACAGCGTCGCGGTCGTTAGCGGACTCTGCCGGCCTTATCTTTCACGGAGGGCAACGTGATCGGCTTCTTCGCTCGTGTCGTGGTAATCATCACCACGGCGATGAGCACAAACAGAGTCCCTAGAATGGTCCGCAGCCCAAGCGCCTCGCCGCCCATAAAATATCCGAGCAGCACGGCCACCAAAGGATTCACGTATGCATAAGTCCCGACCTTGGTCGGCGATTCATGATGAATCAGCCACACATAGGCGGTGAACGCAACGATGGAGCCCGCGACAATCAGGTAGACCAGCGCGAGCCATGCTCCACTTGAGACGGTCGATGGATGAAAGTTACGAAACTCGCCCAGGGCTGCCGCCGCGAGTGTCAGGAATATCCCGCCGGCGAGCATCTGCGCTCCCGAGCTCATGACTTTGGAAGACGGCAACGGCAGCTTGCGCGTGAGCGCCGAAGAGATCGACCAGCTCATCGATGCAACGATCAGCGCCGCCGCGCCCACGCTGTCGATGGGCGTCCCGCCGAGGCGCAGCGAACGGCTCATCAGCGCCGCCACTCCGCCCATCCCGACCAGGAGCGCGAGGGCCAGGCGGAGGGTGAGCCGCAGCGTTCGCAGTAAGACGATTTCCGACAATGCCATGAACACCGGGATGGTGGCCATCATGACCGCGGCAATGCCGGAAGGCACACGCTGCTCGGCCCAGAACAGCAGGCCGTAGTCGAGCACGAAGATCAGCACAGCAAGTATGGATGCCGAGGCCCATTCGCGCGAGCTTGGCGGGCGCTCGCCCCGCGCGATCGTCCAGCCGCAGAGGACCACTCCCGCAGCCAGGAACCGCATCGCCGCCAAAAGAAACGGCGGAACTTCGCGGACACCAACACGAATGGCGAGATAGGTGGATCCCCAGACAAAGTAGATGATTGCGAAAGCCAATAGCGTCTTCCATGTTGGGCGATCTTTCGTGGCTTGCATGGCGGCTTGCGTTGGGACGTTACGGCGCGACCGCTTCGAATTTATCGTCGCGATGCGCGATGCGCGCGAAGGCGATCGACGGATCGTGCGCGAATGCGCAAATCCAATCGCCGCGCGCGGCTTCCCCCAGCCAGTGGAGCTTGCTGTCTATGGATTGGATCGGATCGAGATCGAAAGCCGCGACCCAGGTGGGCGTGACATGCGCGGCGGTGGGGACCAAGTCCGTCAAGAAGCAAAAGGTCCGGCCGGAGTCGGAGGCTGTGATCACCATCATGTCGGGAGTGTGGCCGGGCGCCCGGCGCAACCACACGCCAGGCGCCACTTCGGTGTCCGCATCGATCAGACGCATGCGCCCGGCATCCACCAACGGATCGTAGTTCGCATCGATGTAGGCCACGCTATCGCGGGGATGGCGGCGATGGGCGTGCTCCCATTCGCCGCGCCGCGTATAGTAGACGGCGCGGGGAAAGGCGGGACGCGGGACGCCCTGGGTCAGGATGGTGTTCCAGCCGCAATGGTCCCAGTGCAGGTGGCTGTTGACCACGATATCGATGCGCTCGGGATCGATGCCCGCCGCCCGGATGGTTTCGGGCAACGGCACGGGCGTGGGCGGCAGTTTCATGCGCTCGCGCCGGCGCGCATCCAGCTTGTCGCCGCCGCCGGTATCGAGCAGGATGGTATGCTCGCCGGTTTCCACGATGTAGCAGTTGAAGCCCAGCGGCAGGCGGTTCAGGTCGTCCGGCGGCGACTGGCGGCTCCACAGCGTCTTGGGAACTACGCCGAACATGGCGCCGCCGTCCCACCAATAAATATCTTCGCGGACGAGGGTGATGCGGAAGCCGCCCAGATCGATGGCAGGCAGGGCGGACATGCGCTACAGGCCGCGGACCAATTTGCGGCCGCGGTCGAACAGGTCCGCGGCGTCCTCCACCAGTTGGCGGCCCTTGTCGATCATTTCCTTGCCGCGGTCGTAGACTTCCTTGCCGGTGTCGGTGACCGCTTCCTTGCCTTGTTGGGTCTTGTCGGAAATGACCTGGCGGGTTTTCTTGCCGCTCTGGGGGGCCAGCAAAATGGCCGCGGTCATTCCCACTACCGCGCCGGCGACGAACCAACCGATATTGTTCGCCAGATGGTCTTGCGCTTCTTCGTGCTCGGACATGCGGAACCTCCGTATGGATCACTTCCATTTTATGTCATTGGGGATTATGCTGGAGGCATGCCGCAACAACCGGACGATTCGCACGAAATGGACATGGTCGTACTGTTCAGCTCATCCAATCACGACGCGGAGATGGAGGCCATGCAGGTTCACGGCGTGATGGAGGCCAACGGCATTTCAGCCATCGTGGTGGGGACGAGCACGCTTCCGGTGCTGGAATTCGAGGTGCAGGTTCCCCGGGAGGATCTGGAAGAGGCGCAGCGGATTTTGGCCGAAGCGAAGGCGGCCGGACCGGCAGGGGCGGCGGAAGCGGAAGCGGCTGGAGAAGAGGGGGTGTAGCATCAGGCCGGCGGCCTGGCGATCTCATGCGAGAACCGAAGCGCTTACTCCCGGCCAGTTGGCGAACGGAAACTGGCAGGGTTCCCCAATAACATCGAGCGCCGCCAGGAGTTCCGCGAAACTTTCCACCCTACGGGGTCCGAATCGCGTCGCAACCACGAACTCCGTTTCCGCGCCGGGTCGCTGGACCATCCATGCGATTCCGCGGCCATCGGCGCCTCCGCCGGCGCCGTCAACGCAGAAAAAGCCGAACGCGCCGCCACCCGGCGAGAACAACTGGAAGTTGTCGGATGAGAACTCGAAAACACCCGGATCGGTCGTCACTCGGATCGACGCGCCGCCCGGCAGCCCAAGTCCATACGATCCGGGATCGAGGGGCCGGAAGTCCACTTCGGGCGGCCGCGCGCGCGCAATCTGAATCGCACGGTCCAGGTCGCCCAGCGTCAACGCCGGCTCCGGAAGCGGTCGCAGATCCAGCGAGTCTTCTACGGTTGCATCGATATCGAAGCCGCTTTCACCGGCGTCCCGGACCTGCTCTTCCAACTCCGCCAGGAATCTCTGCCGCGCCGTCTCGCGCGCGTCCCGGTCGAGCAGGGCCAACTCTTCGAACCGGCGCGGCAGGCGGGACAGAATAGGTTGGAGCCTCCCCACGATTCCCTGAAACAGATTGATGCGGTTACCGACCGTGAAGAACACGTCTTGCTCCACCGTGTCCTTGTAAGCGAAGCTCAACACGCGAACCACCGGACGCTGCTGGCCGAGACGGTCGATGCGTCCGATGCGCTGCTCCACTTTCATGGGATTCCACGGCAGATCGTAGTTCACCAGCACGCCGGCGAACTGCAGGTTCAACCCCTCGCCTGCGGCATCCGTACACACCAGCAGCCGGACTTGCCTGTCCCGCAGCCTGCGTTTGATCTCCTCTTTCGAGCACGGCACCCATTGGCCGCTTGCATCCCGCCATGCGCCGCCGTTGCCGGAGTAGCTGGCCACAGGCATGCCGGGCATCTGGTCGGCCACGAAATCCCGGAGGTAGTCCATCGTGTCGGTGTATTGCGTGAACACGATTATTGAATCGAAGCCATCCGCGATACACGCGTCCAACTCGACCTTGAGCCGGCGCGCCTTGCTGTCGGTACCCAACTGGGCAATCCGCCGGAGCAAATCGACGATGCGCTCCCGCTCGTTCATACCGATTTCGGGCGCTTCCCCAGCCAGCCGTTCCGCTTCCTCTGCCGACATCGCCTCATCCGACGTTTCATCCTGCGATGCGTCCTCTTCAGTAATGCTTTCCGTTCCCATCAGCCGCCCGTTCAGCGTCCGTTTCAACGCTTCGAAACTCGACGCCAGCCTGCGCCGGTAGACGGTCATGACGAAGCCCACCGCCGATTGCTTCCCAGGCGGCGCAGCCCGGTACACATCGCCGATGAAATCCTCGACGGCGGTATAAAGCGCGCTTTCCGCCGCGGTCATCTCCACCACGATTTCGCGCGGGTCGCGTTGCGGAACGGGAAGCTTGTAGCGCCGCAGCAATGCGCGCGTGTTCCTGACCATGCGGTGGCGCAACGGGGTCGCTGCCTGCAACAATCGCGTGGCCGCGCGCCGGGTTTCCGCATCCATCGTCCTGCGCGGGATCGCGCTCACATCCCGCAGTGCCCGCAGCACCTTCCTGCGCTTCAGCGGGGAAACCCCCGGCAGTATCCGATCCGCTTCGGCATCCGCCATCGCGCCGAACGCCGCCTCGGTTGAGCGAAATAGCGCCGCCAGGTATTCCAGGTCTTCCGCCCCGGGATTGCCCGATGCGCGTTGGAAATACCGCAGAAATACCCCATCGTCCCGGCGCCACTCATCCGGCAATCCCAGCAGATCCATCAGGTCCCACAG
>JBEKPZ010000135.1:0-19129 GCA_049520215.1 Bryobacteraceae bacterium
CGGCGGCATCTGGATGTCCGGGCGCGGGCCCGCGGCCGCCACCGACGCGAACGGCGTTTCGCACGCCTATTTCGCGATCGGCAACGGCTCTTTCCAGCAAAACGCCACGTCGGCCTCCGGCCCCCTGCTTAGCCCCATCCAGAACTGGAGCAACGCCGTCGTGGACTTCACCCTCTCATCGAGCGGGCCGAGCGGCGCCCCGTCCGAGTACTTCGTCCCGTACGGGTACACGACGGCTGGCGTCACGCCGGTTCAGGAGCCTCTGGGCACCAGCAGCTACACCTACCAGGGCATGAGCCAGAACGATTTCGACCTGGGTACCACCGGCCCCATTCTCTTCGACGATCTTGCCGGCAAGCACCGCCTGCTCAGTATCGATAAGGCCGGTTACGGCTATTTGCTGACGCAAGGAAACCTTTGCGGGTCGACTGCGATCCCGCCGACGTGTTACCCTGGCTCCTCCTCGGGTAGCCCGGGTTTTGCCCCCAACGATCCCGGAAATGTGTTCCCCTTCCAGGCGAATGTTGAAGCCTGCGCAAACCAAACCATTCCGGCGAGTTGCCACCGGATCACCAGCATGGCGTTCTATAAAGATGGCTCGCCGGAGCGGCTTTACGTCTGGCCCAACGCGGAAAAGCTGGCCGGTCTGGCGCTTTCCAACAATCAGGCCATCGACCCGCCTGCCGGTGCTTATATCGGCTCCAATGGCTCGACCGTCTGCGGCAGCGGCACGACCTTCACAAGCTGGGTCATCCCCGGTGACACCCTCACTGATACCGGCAGCGCCAACCCCGGCCAATCAGTAACGGTTACAGCGGTCCTAAGCGATACGCAGCTCAACGTGAGCCAGGCGTTCACCAACAACATCGGCTCGTGCAGCAGTTCGTGCACCTGCACCTCCACGCCCGATACATTCACCTACAACGGTTACTTTGTCAACCCGATATATGACGCCAGGCCGGTTGGCAGCGTGGTGCAGTACCCCGGCGGGGCGCTATCAATCACCTCCAACAGCGGCACCGATGCCGTGGTGTGGGCGCTGGGCACGCTGGGGGTAGGGGTTAATACAGCGGGCGCAGCGCTGGCCTATGACGCGGCAACGCTGAAGTTCCTCTGGTGCAGCAACTACCTAGACACCTACTGCGACCAGAGCAGCGACTTCACCGCGTCGCTATTCACCCCGCCAACCGTCATCAACGGGTACGTGTATGTAGCCACCTCGGGCATAACGCAGGTGCCTTCCACCTCTCACGCTGCCTCAACCTGCAACAGCAGCCCGGGCTGCTACGGCGTGCTGGTGTATTCCGGGCATTGATACTCCGGGCCAACCAGCCGCCCCCAGACACTGAAGGAGTTCAACCTATGATCACAGATAAGAACCGATCGCCACGTGCCACCCGAGCGCTGTTCGGCACCGCTTTATGCTTGGCCTTCACCAGCGCCGCGCCGCCCGCGGAGGCGGCTACCTTCCGCCTGGTCTACAACAGTCAATACCAGGGCGCAAACGGGCTGGCCGAGGGGGAACCCGGCGTTTTCTATGTGACCGCGGCCGGCAGTGGCCTCACCACGGCGTTCTACTCGGTGACCGCGCGGGGCACGGGCACCGTCCTGTCCAGCATGTCCCCGCCGGCATTCTTCGGCGCACCGCCAGTCACCGGGCCCAACGGCCGGATCTACTCGTCCCTGGCCACAGCTTCCCATACGGCCAATGTCCTCTCGGTAACACCCCAAGGCGCACAGCAACTGTACCCGCCTCAGAGCATCGGGCTCGGGCTCGCTCAGAATCTGCCGGATGGCGGGTTCCTGGCATATGGCCCGAGTGGCGCCAATAGTTACGCCAGCTTCATCCACATCAGCACGGCGGGAGTTGCCACGCCGATTGCCCAGACCTCGCAACACCTCATGGGCGTCCCCACCCTGGGGCTGGACGGCAACTACTACGCCATCACACAGACCGATTACACCGGCGTGTTGGCAGTGGTCCAGGCAACCCCCTCCGGCCAACTAAACACCATATACACCTTCCCCGCGATGAACAACCTGCGAGCGCCCGCCATGACGATCCTCCAAGCCGAAGACGGCAACCTGTATGGCGCGCTCACCTCCGGCGGCCCCAACGGCACAGGCTTCATTTTCAAGCTCACCCTGGGCGGGCAGTACACCCTCTTGTACGCCTACCCGAAAGGAGACAAGTTCGTCAACGGGCCGTGGGAGCTGTTCGAGGCCAGCGATGGCAACTTCTATGGCGTGGCCCAAGGGAATAGCGAGCAAGGTCAGGTGTTCCGCATAACCAAGTCCGGCCAGTACTCGGTGATCTACGAGATTACCAGCGTGGGTTGCCCCTGCTTCCTGATTCAGGCCAGCGACGGTCTTCTCTGGGGATTGGCGAGCTTCGGGGGCGCCCAGGGCTACGGCGGTCTCTTCGCCCTCAATGCGGGCCTGCCCAAGCCGGCTCCCATGGCGCTACAGTTCGTGCCGGCGTCCGGCGCGGCGGGGACGCGCGTGCGCATCTGGGGCTATCAGTTGTTGGGGGCCTCCGTTCAGTTCAACGGCCTGGCGGCCACGGATGCGGTCAACAGCGGGCCCAATTACGTCTGGGCCACCGTACCCGAAGGGGCCACCACGGGACCCATCACCATCGCCACGCCGGGAGGAGCTACCACGACGCGCGACAGCTTCACGGTGCAGTAGATGGGCATTGTCTTAGGCCGGAAGGCTATTCCAGCGGAAGTTATCAACGCACGCATCGGCGCTCTCACCGGAGAGACTCCTGCACGCGCCGCCGATACTCGCCCGCCTTCGCTTCGATTTGCGCCGCGTTGAGCGTCAGCGCCTGCGCATCCTTCACCAGCAGTTTGCCGTTCACCATCACGTCCTCCACGTCGCTGCCTTTCAGCGCGTAGACCATCTGCGAGTAGACGTTGTAGAGCGGGACGGCATTGGGCCGGTCGAGACGTATGGAAATCAGGTCGGCGCGCTTGCCGGATTCGAGTGAGCCGATCTCCTTCTCCATGCCCAGCGCCCGCGCGCCGCGAATGGTGGCCATTTCGACGGCCGCCTCCGCCGGAACGCTGCGCGGATCGCCGGTGGTCACCTTCTGCAGCTTGGCCGCCAGATCCATTTCTTCGAACATATTGAAGTCGTTGTTGCTGCCGGCCGGACCATCGGGGCCCAGACCCACCGCCAGATCCAACGCCAACATGCGCGTGACCGGCGCGATGCCGCTCGCCAGCTTCATATTGCTCGATGGGCAATGCGCGATCCCCACGCCGCGCAATTTCAGGATTGCCAGATCGGCCTCATCCACCCACACGGCATGCGCCGCCACGGTGCGGCCGTTGAAGACGCCCAGCGCGTCGAGCGCCTGTGTGGGGGTCGCGTGGCGCTTGGCAAGACACTCGTCGTTCTCGTGCTTGGTTTCCGAAAGGTGGATCACCAGCGGCGCATCATGCCGGTTGGCGAGCGCCCGGCAGGCTTTCAGCGTCTCATCCGAGTTGGTGTAGATGGCATGCGGCGCCACGGCGGGCACGATCAGCGGGTCGCCGTGAAAGCGGGTGAGGTACCGGTCGGTGAAGGCCAGCGCGTCGGCCGGGGTTTTGGCATCGGGAGACGGAAAGCCGATGATGGTTTCGCCCAGCACGCCGCGCATACCGGCTTCTTTGGTCGCTTCGGCCGCCACGTCCTCGAAGTAATACATGTCGGTGTAAGTGGTGGTGCCGGAGAGCAGCATTTCCAGGCAGCCGAGCCGCGTCCCCCAGCGTACGAACTCGGGCGTCACGTTGCGGGCTTCCGCCGGGAAGATGTAGTGCTCCAGCCAGTCCTGCAGGCGGAGGTCGTCGGCGATCCCGCGGAAAAGCGACATGGCCGCATGTGTGTGGGTGTCGATCAGACCGGGCGCCAGGATGGCATCGGGCCGGTCGAGGCGCTGGCGGGCCTGGTAGCGCCGCTCGATTTCGGATTTCGGGCCGGCCGCCACAATGCGTTCGCCGCGGATGGCGATCGCGCCGTTCTCGATCACGCGCCGCTGCGGGTCCATGGTGACTACATAGCGGCCGGTCCAGATCCAATCGGCGGATTCGGCCGCCAGCGCCGAGATGAAAAGCAGGAAGCTACAAAAAAGACGCATCGAAGGGCCTTGGTAAGAGATCTTTCAGGCGGAAGGTTTCCTTTTTACCGTGCAGGTTGGCAAGTACCAGTTCCACATCGCCGCAGAACTCCCAGAGGATCTGGCGGCAAGCGCCGCAGGGCGGCGTCAGCGTATCGGTATCCGCCACCACGGCCACGCGCCGGAATTGGCGCGCGCCTTCGGATACGGCTTTGAACACGGCCACGCGCTCGGCGCAGAGCGTCAGACCGTACGAGGCGTTCTCGACATTGCAGCCGGTGTGGGTGCGCCCCGCGGAGTCCTCCAGTGCCGCACCCACTTGGAAATGGGAGAACGGCGCATGGGCGTTTTGCCGGGCGCTCAATGCGGCTTCGATTAGCGGGTCCATTCAACGCTCCCGTGGGGCGGACCTCCAGGTCTGCGCGGGTCCTCCAGGACCCGCTCTTCGCGCAACGGCATCGGCCATATCCCGGCGCAAAGAGGCCGGCGTGGACGCCGGCCTCAGGACTGGAGTCCCGCCCCACCAAACAATCCGGTCCATTAGCTCTCCATCCTAGGCAGCAGCGCGCGCAGAAACTTCACCAGCGTGCCCCGCACCATCTCGCCGGTTTCCAGCACCTCCGCATGGCTGATCTTCTGCGGCAGAATGCCGGCGGCCATGTTGGTCACACAGGAAATGCCCAACGCGCGCATGCCCATGTGATCAGCCACGATCGCTTCGGGCACCGTAGACATGCCCACAAGGTCGGCGCCGATGGTCCGCAGGTAGCGGATTTCGGCGGGGGTTTCGTAGCTCGGTCCCAACACCGCCGCGTAAACGCCTTCCGCCAGGCGAACATCGATCTCGCTGCCCACCTCGTGCGCCAGCGTGCGCAGGCGGCGCGAGTACGCTTCCGACATGTCGGGAAAGCGCGGCCCGAGCTCGTCGTCGTTGGGTCCCACCAGGGGGTTCGATCCTTGCAGATTGATGTGATCCGAGATCAGCACCAGGCCGCCGCGCTCCAACTCCAGATTGATGCCGCCCGCCGCATTGGTGAATACGATGGACCGCACGCCCAGCGATCCCAGCACCCGCACGCCGAAGGTGACCTGCGCAGACGTGTAGCCTTCGTATAGATGCACGCGGCCCGCCATCACGACGACGTCCTGAGCACCGAGCTTGCCGAACACCAGCTTACCCGCATGTCCGATAGCCGTCGAACAGGGCCAGCCGGGAATCTCGCCGTAAGGGATCTCTGTGCGGTCCGCGAGCTCATCGGCGAAAGCGCCCAATCCGCTGCCCAGCACCACCGCCACGCGCGGCCGCAGCGCCGTTTGCGATTCCAGAAACTGCACGGCTTTGTTAATCATGGGCGATCACAACAGTATCCCCGCAATGCAGGCCGACATGAAGTTGGCCATGCTGCCCGCGGCCACCGCCTTCAACCCCAGCCGCGCCAGGTCGGATTTCCGGTTGGGAGCCAGCGCGCCGATGCCACCGATCTGTATGGCGATGGAACTGAAGTTGGCGAAGCCGCAAAGGGCATAGGTGGCGATGGTGAACGAGCGCGGATCGAGCTGCGACTTGAGCGGCCCGAGCTGCAGAAACGCCACGAATTCGTTCAGCACCAGTCGCGTGCCCAGCAGGTTGCCGATGGTGGGCGCATCCTTCCACGACACGCCCATCAGCCAGGCCAGCGGCGCGAATACCACCGCGAAGATCTGCTGCATAGTTCCCGGCAGCCACGCCATGTGAGGCAGCGTGTGTACCCAGCCGAGCATGCCGTTGAGCATGGCGATCAACGCCAGAAACGCGATCAGCATGGCGCCGATGTTCAAAGCCAGGTGCAGGCCGTCGCCGGCGCCTTGCGCCGCGGCGTCGATCACGTTGACCGCGGTCTTTTCAATCCGGATTTCCACGCGGCCGGCGGTGGCCGGCTTATCCACTTCCGGATAGAAGATCTTGGCGAGCATGATGGTGGCGGGCGCGGTCATGATCACGGCGGTGAGCAGATGCTCGATGCTAACTCCGGCGATCTTCACGTAGGCGGCCATCACCGCTCCGGAAACGTGCGCCATGCCGCTGGTCATGATGGTGAATAGCTCGGACTGCGTCATGCCGGCGATGAAAGGCTTGATGGTCAGGGGCGCTTCGGTCTGGCCCATGAAGATGCTGGCCGCGACGTTGAGCGATTCGGCGCCACTCGCCCCCATGACTGTTTGCATCACAATGGCCATGCCTTTCACGATGAATTGCATGACGCCCAGGTAATAAAGGATAGCGAAGAACGAGGCGATGAAGATGACGATCGGCAAGACCTGGAACGCGAACACCACACCGAACGGTCCGGACTTGATGCCCAAGGGTCCGAAGACGAAGTTGCTGCCCGCCTCGGCGTAGTTCAACATGGCGTTGACGCCCGCGCCAATCCACTGGAAGACTTTGCCGAAGTCGGTCTTCAACACCAGCAAGGCGAAGGTGATTTGGAGACCCATGCCCCACAGGATGATACGCAGCTTGATGGCGCGCTTGTGGGCGGAGAACAGCCAGGCGATGGCCAGAATCGCAGCGAGACCCAGCAGCCCGGTGAACCGCTGCATTAGCGGCCTCCTTCTGCTGCGGGCATCCACGGCCGTTGTGGGGCGGGCGTCCACGCCTGCAGCGGGTCTCCAGACCCGCTTTGGCTGAGATCCCAGGTTCTCCATCGGCACTGTATATTTGTCATGGATTTCTCACAACGCCGCTTGCCGCATATTTACGCTATCGGACAACCGCTGTTCGTCACGTTTCGCTTGTATGGCAGCTTGCCAGCCGGCCGCGAATTTCCCAAAGAAAGCATGACATCCGGGCAGGCGTTTGTCGCAATGGACCGCCTGCTCGATACCGCGCGCTACGGACCCGTTCATCTGAAGCGGCCGGAGGTTGCCGGGCTGGTCCGGAGTTCTATCCAGCATTGCGCGGTGTCTGATTGCGATCTGCATGCGTGGGTGATTATGCCGAATCACGTTCACCTGCTCATGACTCCGCATACCAACGTATCATCTCTGCTGCGTCGTCTGAAAGGCTATAGCGCTCGACAGGCCAACCAATTGCTGAGGTGCACTGGACAGCCATTTTGGGAGAACGAAAGTCACGATCATCTAGTGCGGAACGGGGAAGAGTTCCGGCGGATTGAGAATTACATTCTTACCAATCCCGTAAAGGCCGGATTGGCCGGATCTGTTGAAGAATTCCCGTTGTCCAGTGCAACTCCGCCGGCGGATTGACGGCGCAGAGGCGGGCCTGGAGACCCGCCGCAGGCGTGGACGCCCGCCCCACAATGTGCTGGATACTTGCACCACAGTGCGTTAGATCAGCTTACGACTTCCAGGATCAGCTCCCGGTCGTCGGGACGCTGCGCCGAAATGCGGAAGGCGTCCTCGACCATTTCGGCCGCCTCTTCCACACGGTCTTCCTTGGTGTGGTACAGGCGGCAAAGCACGGAACCCGCCTCCACCTTTTCGCCCACCTTCACTTCCAGGATCACGCCCACCGCCGGATCGACCGCGTCTTCCTTGCGGTCGCGGCCCGCGCCGATCATGTTGGAAGCGAGGCCAATATCCTGCGCGTTAATCACGCTGACATAACCGCCGCGGGGCGACACCACCTCGCGCATGCCAGTGGCGTTGGGCAGCAACTCGAACCGGTCGAGCGCCTGTGCATTGCCGCCCTGCGCGGAGACCGCCTGCTTCAACTTCCGATAGCCGGAGCCATCCACCAGGTTCTTCTCGGCCAGCCGGCGGGCTTCTTCTAGCGAAGGCTCTATCTTGGCGACGAAGATCATGCGCGCCGCCAGTTCGATGCACAGGCGCGTCAGATCCGCCGGGCCGGCGTTCTGCAAGGTCTGCGAGGCCTCCATCACTTCCAAGGCGTTCCCCACCGCGTAGCCCAGCGGTTGGTTCATGTCCGTGATCAGCGCCTGCACGCGTTTGTCCATGCGGCGTCCGATACCCACCATCACCTGCGCCAGACGGCGCGCGTCCACCTGCTTCTTCATGAATGCGCCATTGCCCACCTTGACGTCGAGCACCAGCGCGTCCACGCCCTCGGCGAGTTTCTTGGACATGATGGAGGACGCGATCAGCGGAATAGATTCCACTGTGGCGGTCACATCGCGCAGCGAGTAGATCCGGCCATCGGCGGGGGCCAGCTCGGAAGTCTGGCTCAGGAAGCAAAGTCCCACGGTGGCGAGTTGCTCTTTCAGCTCGTCGACGCTGAGATTGGTGCGCATCCCGGGAATGGACTCGAGTTTATCGACAGTGCCGCCCGTATGGCCCAGGCCGCGCCCTCCCATGGTGGGCACGATGACGCCCGCCGCCGCCGCCAGCGGCGCAACGATCAGCGTGGTCTTGTCGCCCACGCCGCCCGTGGAATGCTTGTCCACCTTGACGCCCGGAATCCCAGAAAGATCGAGCATTTCGCCCGAATGCATCATGGATTCGGTCAACCGGCTCACTTCCCGATCTGTCATGCCGGCGAAAAAGACAGCCATGAGAAAAGCCGACATCTGGTAGTCGGGTATTTCTCCGCGCGTGTATCCGTCCACGAGGTACGAAATCTCTTCGGGGGACAGTTCGCCACCGTCGCGTTTTCTCTGGATCAAGTCAACTGTACGCATTATGAAGCACTTAGAGTACCATTTTGGGGAACACAAAGTAAAGCCCGCCAGAGGCCTGACGTGGACGCCGGCCGCAGACCTGGAGGTCCGCCCACAAACGAAAAGAGCGCCCCCTGCAAAGGGGACGCTCTTTTGCTTGTCTAAGTTGCCTGCGAACCGCGATCAGAACATGAACTTGACCGCGAGTTGCACCACGCGATTTCCCTGCTTCTCGTAAGCGTACCCGAAATTCGGCGTGCTCAATACGCCATTCGTGAAGCCGAGCGTCAGGTTGTTGCCGTTGAAAGAATACAACGGATGGTTCAGGAAGTTGTAAGCGTTGGCCCGGAACTGCAGCTTCTTCGATTCACCCATCTGGAAGTTCTTGAAAATTCCCAGGTCGGAGTTGAAGAAAGCCGGTCCGTAAATCGGCTTAATGATATTCGGGCCGTTCTGGCCGATTTGGGTCGGTGCCGCGAAACAAGCCGCATTGATGTATTGGTGCGGCTTGAGATTCGCCGTCGGATCGCATGTCTGAACCGGGTTGAGCGTAAGATCGGGCGTGCCCAGCAGCGATTCGTTGCTGATGTTGAAAGTCGTGCCCGGAATGGTCTGCCCGTTCAGGTTCATGCCGAAGTTCTCGCCGCTTGGACCGTTCCCCGACAGATTCTGGCCGCTCTCCACCTGCGTGATGCCGGAGAGTTGCCAGCCATTGATGAATCCGCCCAATATTTTGTCATGGGTCGGGTTCCCCAACTCGATGGAGTAGGCGATGTTGAAGATTTGGGTTCGGTTGGTGGGCAGGACGCCATAGTCGTTGTTCAGGTTGAACTGATCATTGAAGTTGACGATGCCCATCGCCTTGCCAAAGGTGTAGTTCATATTGATGTTGTACCGCCCCTTGGAGCGCACCCAAGTCATCTGGAACGCGTTGTAGTTTGCCCAGGCGATGTTGTCGGCGAGGTTCAAATCGTTGTAGAGCGAATACGGACGGAAGTTTTGTGCAGCCAGGCTGTTGGGATCCTTGCCGCCATTATTCGACGAGAGCATCGCTCCGACCGGAACCTGGTTGATGTCCTGGTTGGAACCGGCGATGGCGCGCGTCTGGTTGCCGACATAGCCGAACTCCACCAGCCCCGACCAAGGTGTCCGCTGAGAGATCGTGAAGTTGTAGCTGTCGGTATGCGGCTGGGTATTATCCGCGCTGCTCACCGCCGACGGAGATCCGGGCTGCTTCGCGAAGTTGAGCGTATCCAACTGGTTGGCGTACAGATGCGTGAGGCCCAAATTGGGTGCATTCAGTCCGACCGTCTGGACGCCCGCGGATACATCCAAGCCACTGGTAAACTGGCCGGAGTGGAAGTAGTACCGGCCCCAGCCTCCGCGGAGAACGGTTTTACCCTGTCCGGTCAAGTCGTAGGCGATACCGAAGCGCGGCTGGTAGAAAAGGGCGCGCGTCGGGAATCCGGGATTCGGGACGCTCGGGTCCTGGGCGTGCCATTCGAATCCGCAGTATGAAAGGAGCGTACAGCTCGAGCTGGACGCGTTGTAGTTGCCTGGGATAAAGATAGAATAACCGTATCCCTCGCGGTCATACCACGGCTGGAAGTGGGTCATACGAAGACCTAAGTTCACGGTCAACCTGCGGGTGACCTTCCAGTCGTCCTGTATCCAAGGTTCGTAGGTGTTGTAGGCGATGTCGTTGATGCGGTTCTTAGAGGATTCTTCGTAATTCTGGCTGATGTTGCCGGTGACCAAGTCCGCATATTCGTTGCCGAAGGTCTGTGCGCTGCCCGACCAGACAGTAAAATCGCCGTTGGTGTCGTCATTGGCGGGCTGGGCATTGCGAATCCATTCCCAGAAGAAGCCGCCTTTGATGGTGTGGGTGCCGACCACTTTGGTGATCGTATCGCTGAGGCTCGGCATGTACTTGTCGGCATAAAGACCTTGGGTAGCGCCACCGGCCTCGAATCCGCCCGGATTAAAGACCAGCGCGGCTTCCTGGTTTGTCCAACCCGTGCCGCCGAACGATGGGATCTGCGCGACACCATTCTTGTACAGGCCCGTATAGCTATACCCGACCGTGGTGCGGTCCACCTTGGATGGGTCGGAGAAGACGTTCGGGAAACCGATATAGGTGTAGCCGAAGACGAACTCGTTGGTCATCGACGGGCTGAACACGTGAGTCAGGGACGCCGATATCGAGTCCGAAACGTTCTTGCCCAGCACCGGGGTTGGATAGGGCACTTGTTGGTTCTGGCGCCACCAGAGACCCACCGGGAATTGCTGCACCTCGTTCTGCAGGTTGTAGCGCACGAACAGCTTGGTGTTGTCGCTGAGGCTGTAATCGATGCGGGTCATCCACTGCCGGTTGTTCTGGTTAAATGTTTCGGCCTGCACGTAGTTGTAGCCGCCGTCGGCGCTCGCGTTGGCGTTTGGCGTGGGGTACAGCTTCAGCAGGGCGTTCATGTTGGGATCGACGTAAGCGGTTCCGGGGGCTCCGGTCTGGGGAATCTGCCCGCCTGGGAACAACTTCTGTGCCGCGGCGTTGAGTTGGTTGGGAGCGCCGCCGGTAGCGATGGCGGAACCTTCGCCGGCGATCGACGCCGGGGAGAAATTGCCCGTCAGCTCACTAGCCGTGGGCACCGTGGCGCGCAGAAGGCCGGTATCCAGCACTTGATAGAAATACTCAAAGCCGGTGAAGAAAAACAGCTTGTTGCGGTTCTTGTTGAAGTTGGTGCCGGGGATCAGCACCGGACCGCCAATCGTGCCACCGGGGTAGTAGTACTTATTGTGGGGCTGCGACTGGCCGCTATAGTTAAACAGCCAGTCGTTGGCGTTCATCTCATAGTTCCTGGCATAGAAGAACGCTGAGCCGTGGAACTCGCTGCCGCCCGACTTGGCGATGGAACTGATGACAATAGGCCCCTTCTGGTTTTCGGCGCTGAAATTCGAAGCCATCAGCTTGAATTCGGAAACCATGTCGGAGTTCGGATTCACGGGCGTATCGCAGTTGCAGCCCGGATCGGATACGTGCGCGCCATCCGCCGTGATGTCCAGCGAGTTGCTGGGCAGCCCGTTATAAGAGTAAGCATTATTTAACGGGCTTTGGCTGCCGGCATCGCCATTGGCATTGATTCCAATGACTTGGCCGTTGTAGTTGGCCTTGTTCGACGTGCCGTTCTGGATGCCGAAACCGGGCATGATCTTGATAAACTCGGCCGCGTTGCTGCCGACTTGCACATAATTTTCCAACTCTTTTGTGGTCAGAGTTTCCGATTTCTCGCCGGAATCCACGGGCACGATCGTATCGGCCACGCCCAGCACTTCGACGGTTTCGGAAGTGTTGCCGACCTTTAAGGCTACGTTGACGTTGCGCTTCTCGCCGCCCAAAAGCTGGATGCCCGGCGCGTCGTAGGTGACGAAACCCTTCGCTTCGACCGTCAATTTGTAGGTTAAATCGCCTACTGCCATACCGGCGAAGGTGTAGTAGCCGTCATTGTTCGTGACGGTGTCGCGAGCGTCGCCAGTTTTTTCGTTAACCAGTTTGACCTTGGCCTGCGGCACAACGGCGCCAGACGGGTCCGATACGACTCCGGTCAGCGTGGCGGAGGTGAACTGCGCCGACAAGTTCACGGCCGACAAGATCAACAGCGCCAATCCGACGAGGAATACGGTGCGGTTCTTCATAGTACCTCTTTGCTCCCTTTCGTTCTGTTTACCGACACACATGGAACTGGAGGATGCTCCAATTCAAGACTCCTGCAAGCATTTGTACGAGACTACCGTAATATATATCCACTAGGCCGACGGCGTAAAGGCTAAAGCTGTTAACTCATATGAAAGGAGTGGTTACTCTGAAAAACCGCTTTATTTTCAAGCGCGTTACTGCTACCATGATGATAGGTTACAGTGGTTTCAAGGGAGTTAACGGCTTGCGGAAAATGCCCGCAAGTCATTCAAAATGCTTAGGGAAGGGCCTCTGCCGACGGTCCCGGATCGGGACCAGTGCAAGGCCGAACTGGCGGCCGTAATAGCGTCGGGAATCTTCGCGAAGGCCCCCAGTCTGGCTCTGCTGCTGGAGTACGTCTGCGCCAAGTACTTCGAAGGCCATGCCAACCAGATCAAGGAATACAACATCGCGGTGGAGGCGTTGGGCCGTCCACCGAGCTTCGAACCCAGACAGGATTCGATCGTTAGGGTGGAGGCCTTCCGGCTGCGGAAGCGGCTGAAACAGTATTACGAAAACGAAGGTGCCGACCGCCATTTGCGCATCGTCATCCCGTCCGGGCAATACGTGCCCCAGTTCCTGGAGAATGGCCGGTCCGCCAACAACGGCGAAGCGCCTGAGGCCGACCCCGATTCCGGGCCCGATTCCCCCAATGAAGAGGCCGTAGCGTTAATGTTGGAGGCCGCGCCGCCGCCGGCGCCATTGGCGATAGTGCCGGCCCAGCCGATGGCGGTGCCGTCCCCCGTTGCGCGGCCCAGGCGTTCCTCCCGGTTCGGGTTAGCCGTCTATGCGGGAGTGCCGTTGATAGTCGTGGCTTTGGCGATGGCGATCTGGTACTCCCGGGCGCATTCGCCGGCCACCAAGGCAGGCATATCAAAACCAGCATCCGCGGGCGTCGAGTCTGAGGAAATCCGGATCCGGTCCGGGTCGTCCGCCGCCCGGTACGTGGACCGGACCGGCAACGTCTGGTCCAGCGACCAGTTCTTCCGAGGCGGATCCGTCTTCGCTACGCCTGGCCATGTGATCTCGGGGACGCCCGATCCGGAGTTGTTCCGCTCCAGACGCGAAGGCGATTTCAGCTACGACATCCCTTTGAAGCCCGGCGTTTATGAGCTGCATTTGTACTTTGCCGAGACGCTCTTCGGCGAGTCCAACACGGCCGGAGGCGGCGAATCCAGCCGGGTCTTCCGAGTTTTGATCAACGACAGACCGGGGCTGTGGGTCTTCGACGTGGCCTCCGACGCGGGCGGCAGCAACACGGCAGACGAGAAAGTCTTCAAAGACATCTCCCCGGCCAGAGATGGAATTCTGCACTTGCATTTCGCCGCGTTGTTTAAGGAAACGCCGTTCCTGAACGCCATTGAGATCGTGCCCGGAATCCCGGGACGTATGCATCCGGTGCGCGTCGTGGCGGAGAGCCACAACTATACGGATCGGCGCGGCGTGGTATGGGGCGCCGACCGATATTTCCAGCGCGGTTCCACGGTGACGCGCTCCGAGCCCGTATCCAACACGCCGGATCCGGAGATGTTTGCCGCCGAGCGCTTCGGCAATTTCACTTACACCATTCCAGCGGTGGATGGCCGCTACACTGTGAATCTGAGATTTGCGGAAACCTGGTTCGGCCCCGGAGGTCCCGGCAGTGGAGGAGCGGGAAGCCGCGTTTTCGATGTCTACTGCAACGGAATCGCGCTGTTGCGTAACTTCGACATATTCCGCGCCGCGGGTGGTGCGCAACGCGCCGTAGAGAAAAGCTTTCACGGAATCGTCCCTAACGCCCAAGGCAAGATCGTGCTGTCGTTTGTGCCGGTTGTTAACTACGCTTGCGTCAATGCCATCGAGGTTGTGGACGATACCAAGTGAATCGTGGGGCAGGACTTTAGGCCCCACCACTGCTATAAGATCAGTAGAGACGCATGCTCGCTCTCGCTGTAGCTTTGCTGATGCAGGCCACGCCCGGGAACCCCGCGCCGGCCCACCACCCTGCTGCGCAATCCTTCGAGGTTCTGTCACGGCAAGCCGATGAGGCGCGCGATGCCAAACGGTTTGGGGAGGCGCTGGCTCTTTACAGGAAAGCGCTCAAACTCAGGCCGGGCTGGGCTGACGGCCTGTGGGAGGCCGGTTCCATCGAATACGACCAGGACCAATATAAGGAGTGCTCCGCCGATTTCGAGCGACTGGCTGCCCTGAAACCGGACCAACCGCCCGGGTGGACCATGGCGGGACTCTGCGAATACCATTTCCGGGATTACAATGCGGCGCTGAAGAGCCTGCTCCAGGCGCAGCAGTTGGGATTCAAGGAAGGCACTGAGTTGGCCCGCGCCGGGCGGCTGCACATGGCCCTGGTCCTGATCAAGCTGAACAACTTTGAGA
Organism: Bryobacteraceae bacterium; assembly: GCA_049520215.1. Taxonomy (GTDB): domain Bacteria; phylum Acidobacteriota; class Terriglobia; order Bryobacterales; family Bryobacteraceae; genus Bog-159. The sequence continues at coordinate 14,825 of JBEKPZ010000135.1, forward strand.
AAGCTATCACCACGCTGATGGAACTAACGCGCATCGACAGGAAGACGCCGGCGATTGTGGTGGCCTCCGGTATCGCCGGACTGCGCCAGCCCTGGACGCCGCCCGAAGTGCCCGAATCGGAACGGGACAAGGTCTTCAAGCTGGGCGACGCGATGGCCGCCGTTATGGAGCAGGATTCGAAGGAAGCTATGGCGAAATTCGATGTGGTGCTGCGGGACTACCCCGACGAGCCAAATGTCCACTTCCGATACGGGGCCTTCCTTGTGACGCGGGACCGCGAACGCGGGATAGAGGAGATGGGCAAGACGCTCGCGCTGGACCCGAACCATATTCCGGCGTTGGTCAGCCTGGCTAGTGTTTACCTCAAGCGCGATCAGGCGCCGGCCGCGCGGCAATACGCCGAGAAGGCGGTAAAGCTGGCGCCGGGCGATTTCGCCACGCATGTAATCCTGGGTAAAGTGCTGCTAGACACCGACGACGGCGCAGGCGCGGTGCGGGAGCTCGAAACCGCCGTGCGCCTCGCGCCGGCCAGTCCCGAGTCGCACTTCAATCTGGCTGCCGCCTACTCCAAGCTGGGCCGTAAGAATGACGCTTTGCGCGAGCGCGAGGAATTCAGAAAGCTGCGGAAGCTCACCGATCCCAATGAGCCGTGAGCGATTCGTATGGCGGTCCTCCAAAAAGAAAAACCGGCGGGTGCTCGGAGGAGCGCGCCCGCCGGCCGGTCCCGCATCCATGGGAGCGGAACCTAACTTGAAAGGGGTCACTTACATCTATTAAGACGTAGAGAATTGCCCAGGAGTTGCAAATCATCTCATGTAGAACAGGCTCAGCCGCGGCAACCCCGCTCTTTCCAACAGGTTGCGCTCCAGGTACTGCTTTTCCAGCATGGCCAGATGTTCGGCGGTCATCTTGGAGCGATACGGCCGGAGTTGCGCATCGAGCTCGCGGCGGGCATCCAACAACTGCTCTTCGGACTGGCGATTGCGGGCGGCGGCGATGGCCTTTTCTTCGAGCACGGTGAGGCGGCGCTCCAGATCTTCCAGGTCCTGGTAGTGCGTCTCGGCTTCCGCGGCGAGGCGCTCCAGCGCGGAGGCTACCTCGTGGTAATCGGCGCCGGCCTGGCCCAAAGCAGCGGCATTGCGCGCCAGGTAATCGCGCAAATCGTCCAGCGGAAAGGGCGGCGCGGATTCGTGCGCGGCGGGCCGCTGGGCGGTTCCGGCCATCACCTGCGCTTCCGTCAATACTGCCTGCGCGCAGAACGCGAGCGAATTCACCATCTGCGTTTTCTTCTTGCGGCCACGCCATTTTTCGAACGCGGCATCAATGCCGCGCAGCACCGCTTCGAGCGGCACGTCCGCGTTCTTCCAACTTTCGATCAGCGCCCAATCGAGCGGCGATAACAGAAACAGGCTGGTGCCGCGCACCCGCTGGAAGTGCTCCTCGATCTCGGTGAAATAGTTGAAGTAGTTATAAATCCAATCGTCGTTCACTTGGCGGCATTCCGTTCCCAGATGAGTTGCAGACCGGCGAGCGTCAGGTGTTCGTCGATGTGTTTCAGGTGGCGGGAGCCGCGGGCAATGAGCGCGGCCTGGCCGCCGGTGGCGATCGACTTGGTCCGCCGGCCCAACTCGGCGACGATGCGATCCAGGATTCCGTCGATCATGCCCAATGCGCCATAGTAGAGCCCGGAATGCATGCTGGCCACCGTATTGCTGCCGATGACTTTGGCCGGCTCGCGGAAGTCCACCATCGGCAAGCGCGCGGTCTTGCTGAAGAGAGCTTCGATGGAGATGCCGATGCCGATGGCAATGGCGCCGCCCAGGTACTCGCCGTTGGCGGAGATGCAATCGAAGTTGACTGTGGTGCCGAGGTCCACCACGACGCACGGACCGCCGTATCTGTGCAGGGCGGCTACGGCATTAGCCAGGCGATCTGCGCCCACTTGATTGGGATCGTCATAGCGGATGGCCATGCCGATGTCGGTCTGGGGCGTCACGAACATGGGCTCAATCTGGAAATAGCGTTGGGCCATGGCGGCCAGGTTGGCGTCGAGCGAGGGGACTACGCTAGCGATGATGATGGCGTCCACACCGGGCGAATCGAGCGATGCGAGGGCAAACAGGTTGCGCAGCAGCACACCCCATTCGTCGGCGGTCTGGCCGTGGACAGTGCGCAGGCGCCATTGACTGACGAGGCGGCGGTGGTCGTATGCGCCGATGGTGATATTGCTGTTGCCGACGTCGAGGGCGAGTAGCATGGTCTTAACTAATCGTACTTTGTGCCGTCCCTGGCGGCAGCCCGCCTGTCCTCCAACAGTTTAAGGGCTTCCAGCATTCGGGGGCGATTAAACTGATCTTGCTCCGTGCCGACTGCCTTCTGCAACACCGGGACGGAGGCGGCGTCTCCGAATTTGGCCATGACTCGGGCCGCGGCCAGTCTCACTTCAGCCGCTGTGCTGGCAAGACCGCCGGTGGCAATAGCGCGAATCTCATCTTCCTGGGCCCCTGTGAGATGGTGAAGCTCAAAACCGCCGAGTCCGGACAGGCCCACATGCACGATGTTGTTGCGAGCGGGAGACCATGGCGGGGAGGCTTGTTCGGACCGAATCAGGCCCAGCAGGCTTTCCACGCAGCTTTCATCGTGCAGCCGCAGCGCACTTTGCGCGGCGGCCAGTTTCAGGTACGGCGCGCTGGCGCTGGCGTTGCAGATGCTCCGCAGCGCCTCGAATCCCTGCGACTCTCCCAGCGAGGCAAGCGCGTCCGCCATGATTTCACGAGTGCCCGCCGCAGTCTCCCGCGAAAACGCCTCGACGATTGCGGGAACGGCGTCCTTCTCCTTGTCTTGCGCAAGCTTCTCGGCCGCCAACGACCTCACGACCGGCCGCGGATCGAGGAGCGCGTTAACGAGGGCTTGCACGGTCAACTGGACGCCGCGGCGTTCTAACATCTGCTCGATCGTTCTGGGAACACCTCCGGCGATGCAACATGGGTCTCCTATGTCGGGGAATCCCTCGGGCTGCATGCCCTCGCCCTGGGCGAGCAGGTCAGCCGCCAGGAGAATTCCGAGTGTAAGAACGTTGATCCTCATAGCGGCGGAGGCTCAGGCTGGCCGGACTCCTCCAGCGAGTATAAGGGATTCCGAGCCGTCGTCGGCGCGCAGTTTCAGGAAGCCCGACGGATCGAGGCCCGCGGTGGTGCCGGTGACGATGCCGCCGGGCCGATCGACGCGCACGCGCCTGCCGCTTGCGTAGCTGGAGTGGCGCGTGAATTGATCGAGGATCGGCTGGCGGCCGCCTTCCACCAGCATGCGGCAAAAACTGTCGATGGCGGGCAGCAGAGCGATCAGCAGGTCTTCCCGCGATTGCGGGCGGCCGGTGGCAAGGCGCAGCGACGTGGCTTCGGCGGCGATTTCCGGCGGAAAGGCGTGGTGATTGACGTTGACGCCAAGGCCCGCAATGGCTACGGAATCGATGAGTTGGACGAGAATGCCGGCGGTTTTGCGATTGCCCAGCATGACGTCGTTGGGCCAGCGGAGATCGGGGACGAGGTCGGTCGAGCGCGCGATGGCTTCCGCGGTTGCCAAGCCCAGTGCCAGCGTGACCACAGGGAGGGAATCCGGCGGGAGCGGCAGGCGCAGCACGACAGAAACGTACAAGCCGGCGCCGGGCTCGGAATGCCAGGAGTGGCCGTGACGGCCCTGACCGGCGGTCTGCTCTTCGGCAACTACGGCCGTGCCGGTGGGGCAGCCCGCGGCGGCCAGCGTGGCGGCCTCGTGCATGGTGGAGGTGATGGATTCGAAGAAGGAGATCTGGCGGCCGGGGAGGCAGCGGCGGACGAGATCGATGTCAAGCCTCAAAGCCATTGACGATGCGCCTCCAATCGACCTTGGAGTTCTGGAAATTGATTAATAGACAAACGGTTCGGCCGGAGGCCTTTAGATAGTTGAGGCATTGAGCGGTGTGTTCGTTGGTTAGGCGGTCGACACATTTGAGCTCCAGTACCAGCGTGTTTTCGACGAGGATATCGGCAAAGTATTCTCCGACGAAGTGGTCTTTGTACGTCACTCTACGTGAGGCTTGGGAGGTTGCTCGGATGCCGCGGAGGGTCAGCTCTTTGAGCAGGGCCCGCTCGTAGACCTCTTCCAGGAATCCTGCGCCCAGGGTGTTGGCAACTTCAACGATTGCGGCTATGACTTGTTCGGTTAGGGAATCCGGACATCGGCGTTCATCGGCGTTCATCGGCGGCCAATATATGTGTTGCGTTATGGTCCGGGAGTTCTCAAAACCTTTATTGGCCGCCGATGAAC